>JACUUN010000037.1 GCA_014859265.1 Coriobacteriia bacterium | reverse complement strand
CGGCACGGGTGCCGGAGCCCTCGGACAGCTCGCCATGCGCCTGCGGGAGCTCTAGACACGCCTGAGGCATCAATCTCCCGGTCAAACCCTCACCGAGAACTCCGGACACGGTATAGTCTTCCCGGACGGCACGAGCTGGGGAGGCTGCGATGTCGAAAATCTACACCAGGACCGGTGACGAAGGTGAGACCTCTCTCGTGGGGGGTTCGCGCGTTGCGAAGAACAGCGCACGCGTCGAGGCGTACGGCACCGTCGACGAAGTTAACAGCTGGGTAGGTCACGCCCGGGCGGCCCTCGAGGTGGCGGCAGCGGACGAGCTGCGACTTGACATCATGCTCGACTTCGTCCAGCACCGGCTCTTCGACTGCTCGAGCCTGCTCGCCACACCTGCAGAAGCGCGCGCCGGACGAACGGGGTTGCCCGCGATACATGCCGAGGACATCTCCCAGCTCGAGACGTGGATCGACGATCTCACCGCCGTCGTCGGCGAGATCGACCACTTCGTGCTGCCCGGCGGATGCGAGGAGGCCTGTCGGCTCCATATCGCCCGCACGGTGGTGCGGCGCGCCGAGCGCCGGGTGATCGATCTCGCGTCCGAAGCCCCGGACGAGCTAGATCCCGGCATTCTCGCATTCATCAATCGTCTCTCGGACCTGCTCTTCACGATGGCGCGCTACGCGAACCACCGGTACGGAGCCGGAGACGTCTTCTGGGACCCGCGCACGTCCTGACGGCGACCGCCTCAGTACGTGTCCGCGCCTTCGGCGAGCTCCTTCACGACCCGGGGATCGCTGAGCGTCGAAAGGTCGCCGAACGCTTCCATATCCCTCTCCCCTGCAGCAAGTTTGCGCAGAATTCGGCGCATGATCTTCCCGGAACGGGTCTTGGGGAGGTCGCGCGCGAACTGGATGTGGTCCGGTTTTGCGATAGGTCCGATGAGCTTTCGTACGTGCCCCGAGAGAATGGTTGCAAGATCCTCGGACGGGTAGTGCCCGTCGCGCAGGAGCACGAAGGCGTGGATGCCCTCGCCCTTGACCGGGTGCGGGAAGCCAACGACCGCAGCCTCCGAGACCGCTTCATGGCTGACAAGCGCGCTCTCGATCTCGGCGGTACCCATACGGTGCCCGGAGACGTTGATTACGTCGTCGACGCGTCCTAGGAGCCAGTAGTAGCCGTCCTCGTCCACGCGCGCCCCGTCACCGGTGAAGTACACGCCGGGGAAGCGCTCGAAGTAGACCTCATGCATGCGTGAGTGATCGGGGTCGCCCCACGTGCCGCGCATCAGGCCCGGCCACGGATCGCGCACCACGAGATAGCCGCCCTCGTCGAGACCCGCATCGCTCCCGTCCTCGCGGACAACCCCCGGGGTGACTCCGAAGAACGGCACCGTAGCGCTCCCCGGCTTGAGCGGGATTGCGCCGGGAAACGGCGTGATCAGAATCCCCCCGGTCTCGGTCTGCCAGTACGTGTCGACCACGGGTAGCTCGTCGCGCCCGATCGTCCGCCGGTACCACTGCCAGACCTCCGGGTTGATCGGCTCACCGACAGTGCCGAGCAGCCTCAGACTCGACACGTCGTAGCGCGCAGGCCAGCCCTCACCATGGCGCATGAGGGCACGTATCGCGGTCGGGGCCGTGTAGAACGAGTTGACCCGGTATTTCTCCACGACCGCCCAGAACCGGCCCGGATCGGGATAGGTGGGGACGCCCTCGAACATGAGTGCGGTCGCGCCGACGGCGAGAGGCCCGTACACGATGTATGAGTGCCCTGTGACCCAGCCGATGTCGGCAGTGCACCAGAAGACGTCTTCATCGCGGTAGTCGAAGACTGTCTTGAACGTGAGGGCTGCGTAGAGGAGATAGCCGGCGGTGGTGTGCAGGACTCCCTTCGGCGTGCCAGTCGAACCGGAGGTGTAGAGGATAAAGAGCGGGTCCTCGGCAGCCATCTCCTCAAGGACGCATGGTTTGCGGACCTCCGGCGCCGTCATCTCGTTGTGCCACCAGGTATCGCGTCCGGGCTCCATGTCGACGTCGCCCGCACCGCGCCTGACCACTACACACGCCTCGATACTCGGACACTCGAAGAGTGCCTCGTCGGCGGCAGCCTTTAGCGGCACCTTGCGCCCGCCGCGGATGCCCTCGTCGGCGGTGATGAGTAGCTTCGCCCCACAGTCCTGGATACGGCCCCGCAGCGCCGCAGAGGAAAACCCCCCGAAGATGACGGAGTGTATCGCGCCGACCCTCGCGCAGGCGAGCATCGCGATGGGAAGCTCGGGAATCATCGGCAGGTAGATGGCGACGCGGTCGCCGCGCTCGATCCCCTTCTTGCGCAGCACGTTTGCGAATCGGCTGACCTCGTGATGCAGCTGCTGGTACGTGTAGGTGCGCGTCGAACCGTCGTCACCCTCCCAGATGAGTGCGGCCTTGTTGCACCGCCACGTCGAGAGGTGGCGGTCCAGACAGTTGGCCGACACGTTGAGGGTGCCGTCGGCGAAATATGTGAAGTCCAGGTCCTCGAAGCCGCCCTGCAGCCCGACCGTCGGCTCCTTCATCCATTCGATATGCTCGCGCGCCATCTCGAGCCAGAAACCATCAGGGTCGCTCACCGAGCGCTCGTACATCTCCCGGTACTGCTCCATCCCGTTGATGACGGCCTGGCTGGAGAAGTCGGGCGGCGGCGGGATGACGGCTTCGTCTCCTCCAAGGTGCTCGATACCGCTGTCGGTACTCTGGTCGGCCATGGATCCTCCCGTGGTCGGCTCCGGCGGATGGCGCATACACGGGTGTACATACCCCCGCCGCACTGCCCTCGGGCTATACTTTGGGTCCAGCCCGTAGGGGGAATCCTGTGGATGCTATCGCCAAGTATGACGTGCTCCGCGCGCGCTTGTCCGAGCTGGAGAGCGTGCTCGTCGCCTACTCGGGTGGCGTGGACTCCACGCTGCTGGCCTTCACCGCAAACGCGGTCCTCGGCAAGTCCTGCCTCTCAGTGCTCGCGGTTTCGGACACCTATCCCGAGAGCGAGTGCGCCTACGCGCGACGGATAGCCGACGAACTCAGCATACCGCTCATCGAAGTCGAGACCCACGAACTCGTCGACTCGCAGTTTCGAGCCAACACGCCGGACCGCTGCTATCACTGCAAGGGTGAGCTCTTCGGCCTTCTGAGAACGGTCGCGGACAACCGCGGACTTCGGCACGTAGCCGACGGGTCGAACCTCGACGACCTCGGCGACCATCGCCCAGGCTCCCGTGCCGCGCGCGAGCTCGGGGTAGTCAGCCCGCTTCAGGAGGCAGGGATGACCAAGGACGACATCCGCGAGGTCGCCCGCATGCTCACCCTTCCCAACTGGGATAAGCCGTCTATGGCGTGCCTCGCGTCGCGCTTTCCCTATGGCCAGGAGATCACTGAGGAGATACTGATGCGCGTCGCCTCTGCCGAGGAGTCCCTCAGGCAGCTGGGACTGCGCCAGTTCCGGGTTCGCGCTCACGGTGACGTCGCCCGTGTCGAAGTGGACCCTAAGGAGATGAACCGTGCGTGGGAGATGCGCGACTCCGTTGCGTCCGCGGTCCGTGACGCTGGGTTCGCCTTCGTCGCGCAGGACCTCGAAGGCTACCGCAGTGGAAGCCTCAACGAGACACTCGACGACACGCAGCACCTTGGCCGTTCGCAGCCCTAGGCACCGCCGGGCGCGAGTTCAGGACGCGAGTTCGCGCAGTGCTGCACGCAGTGCTGCGGGCAAGCGTTCCGCAATCCGGTCCGGTCGTGCCATGTGGGCAGCGATCAGCCGGGTGGCGAACGGCTTCGCCGACTTGGTGATATCTATCTCGGGGTAGATCGCCCGCGCCACACCCTCGACCGTCACAAGCGCCTTGACCAGCAGGCCATAGCCCGCAGGAATCGGCACGCGCGCGTCGGCCATCACAGACAGGAACCCTGTGGCGAACCCTTTGATGTCCGCGGGGCGGCCCGGCACGTTCAGCGTCCTGTCCATCAGCTCACCGACGCGCTCCCGGACCTCCCGCTGCTTGTGCGGCGGCACCACGAGTCCGAGTTCGGCCGAGTAGCAGAGCGCACGGTCGGCATCTCCGTAGACGGTCGCGGCGAGCACTTGGGCGATGTTGATGCGCTCTGCAGGCTCGGTCGTGCCAACGATGCCGAAGTCCAGGTAGCAGATCCGCGAGTCAGGCGTGACGAAGAGGTTCGCGGGGTGCAGGTCGGCGTGATAGCGCCCGAGCACGAGCACCTGCCTCATGAAGACCTCTGCACCGTGGACCGCCAGGTGGAACGCGTCCACCCCCGCCCGCGCGGCGTCGTCTATCTCGGTGAGCCGCCACCCCTCGACGTACTCCATCGTCAGCACGCTGCGGGAGCAGTGCGTCCACGCGATGCGCGGTGTCATCACGAACGGATCGTCGCGGAAGTCGTGGGCGAAGCGGTCTGACACCCGACCCTCGTTGCGAAGGTCGAGCTCGCTTGCGAGCGATGCAGCGAACTCCTCGAGTAGTGCGGGGGCGTCGATGCGCCTCGACAGCCCGAGACGATCCAGCCTGCCGAGGACCCGGCGCGCCTCGGCGAGATCGGCCTCGATGACACCTGCGGCACGGGGTCGCACAACCTTGACCGCCACCGGTGTTCCAGCAGGCATTACCTCTCCGATGACCGGTCGCACCTCACGGACGAGTGTCGCGCGGTGGACCTGGGCGATCGATGCCGCCGCGACCGGCTCACGTTCGAAATCGTCGAAGAGCTCGCTGAGTGGCCTGCCGAGCTCACGGCAGATGACCGCCTCGATCTCGCTCGCCGGAAGCGGGAGCACGCGGTCCTGGAGCTGCTCGAACTCGAACACATACTCGGGGGGAACGAGGTCAGGGCGAACCGACGCGACCTGCCCGAGCTTCACGAACGCCGGTCCGAGTTCCTCGAGTGCCAGACGAGTCGCGCGGGCGAATGCTGCACGACGCGTGGCGCGTGGCGCGAATCCGAACCGCGCCCCCGGCAGCGCGCGCGCCCAGTGGAGAGCGAACGTGCGGGTGATGACACCCGTGCGCCTCGACACAAGCGTGCCTCACTTCTCCCCGGATTCGGCGGCCTCGGCAAGCACGGCATCCAGGGTCGTCTGCATCGACTCGAGCCGGCCGCGCAACTCGCCCACTTCGAAAAGCAGGTCGTCGAGTTTCGATTCCAGACCCGCCTTCGAGCCCGCTGGCTCGACCTCACCGGCTGCGAGCGACGCTTTCAGGCGTTCCTTCTCCTCGGCGACCATGGCCGAAAGCCCGTCGACGAAAGCCTCGGGACCCGCGCCCATCGACCCGGTCTCCTGACCAGCGCCACGGGCTACCGCGGCCTTCCAGCCCTCATCCGCGGTCTCATGGACGAGCGCCCAGGCCGCCAGGAAGCGGATGAACTGGTCCTCGGCCACGCACACCACCCCCGTCGTTAGCGCTCCGGCAACCGCTGTGCCGCTCCACCAACAAGTTCGTCCCCTTGCAGGGTACTCCTGCACGCTAGGAACGCCTTGCCAGAAGCCGCATACCGTTCAGCGTCACCAGTAGTGAGACGCCCATGTCGGCGAAGACCGCCATCCAAAGTGTGGCCGTTCCAGCCATCGCCAGCACGAGGACTGCGAACTTCACGAGCACCGACACGGCGACGTTCTGGCGGATGATCGCTACGGTCCTGCGCCCGAGGCTGAAGAAGCGTGGAAGCTGCGTCAGGTCGTCGGACATGAGCGCGACGTCGGCCGTCTCGAGCGCCGTGTCGCTTCCGGCAGCCCCCATCGCGATACCCAGATCCGAGGTAGCGAGTGCGGGCGCGTCGTTGATTCCGTCTCCGACCATAGCTACCGGACCGTAACGTTTCTGCAGCAGCTGTACCGCCTCCACCTTCCCGTGCGGAAGGAGGCGCGCGCGGTGTTCCGGCACACCGGCCTGTGAGGCGACAGCAGCCGCCGTTCGCTCGTTGTCTCCCGTGAGCATGACAGCGTGCCTGATCGCGCCCCGCAGCAGGTCTGCAACCGCTCGTGGAGCATCTGGCCGCACCTGATCGGCCACACCGATCACACCCGTGGCCCGCCCGTCCTCCGCGAGCACGAGAACGGTGCGTCCGTCGTCCTCGAAACGCCGGACGACCGCCGCAGAGTCCTCAGCGGGAATCCCCTCAGACGCGACAAACGCCGGGTTGCCGACGGCGTACCGCACGCCGTCGACGATACCGCGGACGCCCCCGCCGGGAACGTCCTCGTACCCGGAGACCCTGGCCCGGCCGTTCGCGGTGCCGGCAGCCCGGACGACCGCCTTCGCCAGAGGGTGGTTGCTGTGCGCCTCGAGCCCGGCCGCAACCCCGAGCACGCGCGCCGCGTCGCCTCCATCGAGTGCGATCACGTCGGTCACTTCAGGCGTACCGCACGTGAGTGTGCCGGTCTTGTCGAACGCGACCGCACGGATGCGTGCAGCGGTCTCCAGGTGGACACCGCCTTTCACCAGCACGCCGTCCCGGGTCGCTCGGGTGATGGCCGAGACGATCGAGACGGGAGTCGAGATGACCAGCGCACACGGACACGAGACGACGAGGACGACCAGCGCGCGGTAGAACCACTCGTCGAACCCTCCCCAGGCCCTGCCGAGCAGGAGGCCCGCCGCGGGAGGCACGACAGCCAGGAGCACCGCGAGGGCGACGACCGCCGGTGTGTAGTACCGGCTGAAACGGTCTACCAGCTGCTGGGACGGAGCGCGCGACGCCTGCGCCTCCTCGACCAGGAAGATAATCCGCGAGAGCGTCGAGTCCTCCGCGGCAGCGGTAACCCTCACTTCGAGTCGGCCGCTCGTGTTCAGAGAACCCGCGAACACGGTGTCACCCTCGGACTTCTCGACGGGAACGGACTCTCCGGTGATCGGCGATTCATCGACTGCCGAGGAACCCGCCTCAACGACTCCGTCGAGCGCGAGACGCTCGCCGGGCCGCACCACCATCATCTCGCCGGGAACGACCTCTCCGACCGGAATCTCGGTCTCGGCCTGTGCTCTCATGACACGCGCGACCGGCGGGCTGAGGTCCATCAGGTCGCGAATCGAGCGGCGGGTTCGTGCAAGAGAGCGAGACTCGAGCATGCCGCCGACGGAGAAGAGGAAGACGACCGCTGCCCCCTCGGCCCACTCACCGATGCCGGCGGCGCCAAGAACGGCAACGGTCATCAGTACGTTCATGTCGAGCGAGCGGGAGCGCACCGAGGTGAGCGCACGGCGAAAGACGAGCCACCCCCCACTGACGATCGCTGCTGCGTATGCAGCCACCGAAGCGGTCTGGGGCCATCCCGTTCCCGCCCGCCCGAGGAGCCACGCCACAGCGATCAAGAATGCGGCCGCTGCGGTAAAGACCTCATGGCCGTGGGCACTCCACCACCCGGGTGCGCGAGACCCGGGTGCGGGAGCAACAGCAGCCGCTCCGGCAAGGGGCTCAACCTCGTGTCCGGTCGAGCGGACGATGGCTATCGCGCGGTCGCGCGGGTCTGACGACGGCTCGTACTCGAGCACCATGATGCCGCTCGCGAAGTTCACGTCGGCGCGCACGACCCCGGGTATCTGCTCGACGGACTTAGCCACGGTCCGCGCGCAATCGGGTCAATCGAGCCCGCTCAGCCGATAGGACGCGTGAGCTAGCGCCTCTCCGATCTGAAGACCGAGCCTGCGCGAGGCGCTCTCGAGTTCTTCGGGCGTGACCCGCTCCGAATCGTAGGTCACGGCGAGAGTCCACGTGCGGGTGTCGACAACCACCGCATGGACCCCGTCCAAGCGTTCGATGGCACTGCGGAGCCGGTCCACGCACTCTGCGCAGCGCACACCGTCGGGCATAAGAACAGGGATCCGCAGCTCGCCGGCGCTCTCGGGTGCGCCCGGAAGAGGAGTCGCGCTCACGCCCGCTCCCCGGCGTGCTCGGAGCCCTGCGCGAGCAGGCTCGCAACGTGCTCATCGGCAAGGCTATAGACCGCGCGCTTGCCGTCACGGGCAAAGCTCACCAGCCGACGATCGCGCAGAACGCGCAGTTGGTGGCTTACGGCCGAGGAGCTGACCCCGGTCACGGCAGCGAGATCGCACACGCACAGATCCTCACGCGAAAGAGCCACTAGTATGCGCAGTCGGGTGGGGTCCGAAAGAGCTGCAAAGATGTCGGCTATGGAGCGGACGTGCTCTTCGCTAGGTTGGGCAGCAAGCATCCTGGCGACGGCTTCGGCATCGACAATCGTTGCCTCGCACATGAGGGCAGATACATCTGAACGTGTGCTCATATGCTCATCTATATCCGCGTCAGCCACAGCAGTCAAGACACAGAAGCGGGAATACTCTGTATCGGGCGCACCAGCACAGGGGGCACCATGGACACGCTCGTCATCACCCTGGATGAGGCCGCACACCGTGACGCCTCGACCGTCGGCGGCAAGGCAGCCAACCTCGCACGGCTCTCAGCCGAGGGACTACCCGTACCGCTGGCGCGAGTCGTCACGACGGAGGCGTTCGACCGCTTCATGGCGTCGTCGGGTACGGATGCGCTGGTAGAGCACCTGGCCACATTGGTTTCCGACCATGACGCCCTTCTGAACCAGGCGGCGCGTGTGCGCGCATCGATCCTCGCCCACCCGCTCCCTGCCCAGCTTGCCGGCGAGCTGGCAGTCGCGTTCGTCGAACTCAGCGCCGAGGGTGACACCATCGTGGTCCGGAGTTCGGCAACCGTCGAGGACAGCGCCTCGTCGAGCTTCGCCGGTATGCTGTCCTCTATCCCCGCCGTGGCCAGTGCCGAGGACATGTACGCCGCCGTGAAGCGGTGCTGGGCGTCTGCCTTCGAGGCACGGGCGGTTCTGTACGCGGGCGAGCGCGGAGTCGACCCGGCCGGGGTCGGAGTCGGGGTGGTCCTGCAACGCCAGATCGCGTCAGAGCGCTCGGGGCTGGCGTTCGGCCGGGATCCGGCCCGGCGCGAGACCGATGTGGTCATCGTCGAGTCGATACAGGGCACCGGCGAAGACATCGTCTCCGGAGAGGTCACACCGGAACGCTACGAATTCACCCCTTCGGACAGCAGCGTGACACTCGTAGGCCACCCGGTGGGCACCACCTCGCTGAGCCGCAAAGTGTCCGATCGTGAGGTCGCTCTTCTCGCCGGGTGGACCCGTCTGGCCGAAGATCTGTTCGGCGCTCCACAGGATATCGAGTGGGCGTATGCCGAAGGCCATTTCTACCTTCTGCAGTCCCGCCCGCTCATCTTCGTCGCAGCAGAATCGATGCTCTTCCCCGAGATCGCGGAGCACACGGTCCTCCTGCGCGGGGTCGGCGCAAGCCCTGCGGTCGGTTCGGGTGAGGTCGTTCTGCTCTCGGGAGACCAGATACAGATCTTGCCGCGCGGCGCAGTGGTCGTGATCCACCGGCTCACAAACGACCTCGCGGTCCACCTGCGCGGCGCCTCCGCCGTCATCGCTGACGAAGGCGGTGCAACGAGCCACGGCGCCAACATCCTGAGGGAGTTCGGTGTCGCCTGCGTGCTCGGTACCGGCTCTGCCACATCCGTGCTGGCGGATAGGGACCGGGTGACCGTGGACGGCTACCGGGGGGTTGTCTTCCTCGGCGATCTTTCCCTTCGCTCCGAAGAGATCGAGACGATTGTCCCCACACGCACGAAGGTGTTCGTCTCTGTACTCGTCCCCGAACAGGCGGCACCCGTGGCTTCGCATGCCGATGGAGTGAGCTCGCTGCGCAATGACTACTTCCTGCTGCAGTCGGGTGTCCACCCCGCCAAGATGGTGCGCACCGGCCGAGGCCGTGCACTGGAAGACGCAATCACTGATGGGTTGCTGGAAACTGCGCGCCTCTTCGCCGGGAAGCCCGTCTGGTACAAGACGCTTGACGCACCCACCGACGAGTTCCGGAGGCTGGACGGCGGCGACGAGGAACCGACGGAGCGCAACCCGCTTCTCGGCTGGCGCGGCCTCGGTCGCGAACTTGAGGAGCCCGAGCTGTTCGCACTCGAACTCCGGGCCGTGAGGCGAGCCCTGGAGGCGGGGGCGGAAAACGTCGCGGTCAAGCTGCCGTTCGTGCGCTTTCCCGAGGAGTACGAGGAAGCAAAACGGATAATCGAGCAGGCGGGGATGCGACCGCATGAAGACATACGTCTCGGGATCTCCGTTGAGACGCCGGGCATCGCCGCGCGGCTGCGAGAGGTCTGTGACCTCGGCGTGGACTTCGTGAGCGTGGGCGTGAGCGACCTGGTGATGTGCGTGCTCGCGCTCGATCGGGAGAGCGAGCGTGTGGCCTGGCTGTTCCGCCCGGCCCATCCCGCCGTCATCGAAGTGCTCTCCCGGATCGCCGAGGTGTCGCATGAGTGCGGCGTCTTCCTATGCGCGTGCGGGGAAAGCGAGCACGACGAAGCGCTGCTACCGGAGCTCGTGGCGCTCGGATATGACGCCGTCGGCGTCTCGCTCCCCTACTTCGCCCCTGTCAAGCGGCATCTGGCCGAGATAGAACGCGGCTGAATCGCCCCCGCGTACGCGGGGGGCTACTCGGCTTGTGTCGGAGCGTCAGCCACAGGAGCCCGATGCGGCTCATGCCCGTGACCGCCCGTGACCTCGAGCTCCTTGAGGAAGAAGAAGTCGAGTGTCACCGGGATGTCCTCGGTCGCGGACAGGTAGACATGCACTGTGGTCATGATGATGAAAAGCCAGTTGATCATGTAGTGCGCGGTGCGCGCGTACCAGCCTGCGAGGTCGGTCGATCCGACGATTGCGCCGAGCCACCATCCGATGAGCACATCACGCGGGCTGAAACCGAAGAGGATGGGGTTGGCGACCAGCGCGAAACCCGTGAATGCCTGCAAGATCATGAGCAGGAGAAAGAACTCATAGGAGAACTTCTGCATCACGTTGTACTTCGACGAGCCGTGCGGCTTGTTGTTGCTGATGTAGGAGTAGTACAGGACGACACCGAGCGCGGTCTTGGCGTCCTCGCGGGTGATGGCGAACTCACGCCAGTCCTTCGCCTTGGAGAAGAACGCGTACCACAGCCGCCAGAGCAGCACGACGCAGACGATGATCATCGCGATGTAGTGCACCCATCGCATCGCGATCCGGCCGCCGTCGAAGAACGGGAAGCGGATGTACATGCCCGAGATCGCAAGCAGGATCATCATGAACATGTGCGTGTGATGGAGCAGTTTGGGCTGGGTGGGCGGCGCATGGTCGTGCTCCGGCCACTTGCCGAGGATGAACTTCTTGCGGAAACGTCCCTTCGGGATGCTGCCGAGGAAGTGGATGACGAGGGCGATCAAGACGATCGCGTAGAGTGCGAAGAAGATCGCGTCGAGCCAGACGTTGAACTCGGTCAAGTTCACGGCGCCCCCATGCCCCATCGAGCCAGGTAAGACGTCCTGGCAACCCCCGGCGTCCGATTCACCCGCGCGAGCGAGCCATTATCCTCGTGCACCGGCTGATTTCGCGGCACCCGGACGCATTCCTGCTAGAATACCCCCCTCCCCCGGCCCATCCCGACACGGGGTATCATGAGCACCTGAGAGGACGATACCTGGAGGAATACGGGAATAGACTCCCGTAGGCGCTGATGTGCGCACATGCCACTGCGAACGAGGAGGCCAGCGATGGGCCACACACTCGACAGGCGTACGGTAATCATGTTGATCGCCGCCGTGATCATCGGCGCACTGATTTCGGGACTGGGGGTGTGGGCCGTGATGGATGGTCGCCTCTCGGATGCCGAGGACCGCGCAGCCCGCGCTGAGGAACGCGTGAGTGCCCTGGAGTCCGAGGTCGAGGCCCTCAGCGCGGCGCTCGAGTCCAGCGAGGGGCCGGACGCCGACGCGAGCGAGTCGGCCGATGCCGACGAGGCCGCCTCCGAAGACACGGCCGACGCCACCACGGAGGACGGGCGATTCTTCTGCTATGTCACGTCAACACGGTGGGAAGGCAGCCAGCCTGAGCTTACGGTGGACTACGCCCAGATGCTCACGGGCAGTGCTGCCGCCGCTGCTGCTGCAGCGGCCGGCGACGAGTCGCCTCCGCCAAACGACTACTACATCGTCAACGAGAATCCCCGCCTGCGCACCTTCCCCGCTGATGCCGGCCTTACGGTTCGCATGACCAGTACCGCCGAAGGCACAAGACCTGAAGGATACGACATGGCCTTCGGCCAGTGGTACGACGCGTACTCCGGGATGTCGGGCAGCTTTCCTGCTATCCGAGACGTCCCCTACTGGATAACGCTCGAGGAGGGGACGATCGTAAACATCGAGGAGCAGTACCTCCCGTAGCGTAGATCTCTGGCTTCAGCGCCTCTTCTTGCGGGATCCGTAGCCGCTCCCTTTGCGGGCGCCTTGCTTCAACCGGCCGAGCACCTCATCGGCAGTCGTCGCCTCCACCTCCGCGCGGAGCTTCACAACCTGATCGCGCAGGCGCGCCGCCTGCTCGAAATCGAGCGACTCTGCCGCAGCACCCATATCCTCCTCGAGTGTAGAGATTAGCCGCATGACCTCGTCGCGAGGCATCTTCGCGAGTTCGCGGGCGGCCTCGGCGGCGGTCGTGAGCTGCGCCTCGCCCTCCCGCACGTACTGGACGATATCGGCGATAGCTTTCCTGATCGTCTGCGGCTCGATTCCGTGATCCTCGTTGTAGCCGACCTGCAGCGCGCGGCGGCGGTTCGTTTCTTCAATCGCGGCCTTCATGGAGTCGGTCACCGTGTCGGCATACATGATGACCTGGCCCGAGACGTTCCGCGAGGCACGACCGACGGTTTGGATGAGGCTGCGGAAGTTGCGAAGAAACCCCTCCTTGTCGGCATCGAGGATTGCGACGAGCGATACCTCCGGCAGGTCGAGGCCCTCACGGAGCAGGTTGATGCCCACGAGGCAATCAAAGGCGCCTAGGCGCAGGTCGCGCAGGATCTCGACACGCTCGAGCGTACCGATGTCTGAATGCAGGTAGCGCACCTTGAGCCCTTGCTCGAAGAGGTATTCGGTGAGATCCTCGGACATGCGTTTGGTGAGCGTCGTGACGAGCACGCGCTCGTTGCGCTCTACGCGCTGCCGTACTTCCTCGATGAGGTCGTCGACCTGGCCCTTAACCGACCGGACCACGATCTCGGGATCGACGAGCCCGGTCGGACGGATAATCTGCTCTACCACCCGAGACGACACCGAGAGCTCGTAGTCCCCCGGAGTCGCCGACACGTAGACGAACTGCGGCACGCGCTGCTCGAACTCGTCGAAACGCAACGGCCGGTTATCGAGCGCGCTTGGCAGCCGGAACCCGTGCTCGACCAGTGTGAGCTTGCGGCTGCGATCTCCCTCGTGCATCCCACGGATTTGCGGGACCGTCACGTGCGACTCGTCGATGAAGCAGAGAAAGTCGTCTGGGAAGTAGTCGATGAGTGTGTTCGAAGGCTCTCCGGGATTGCGGCCGTCCAGATGGCGGGAGTAGTTCTCGATACCTGAACAGAACCCCATCGTCTCGAGCATCTCCAGGTCGTAGTTCACCCGCATCTCGAGGCGCTGGGCCTCGAGCAGCTTCCCCTCGGCCTTGAGCTCGCCGAGGCGGACCACGAGCTCCTCGCGGATGGTCTGGAGTGCAACCTGCAGCTTATCGGGCGCCGTGACGTAGTGGGTAGCCGGCCAGACTGGCAACCACTTGTAGGTAACCAGCACCTCGCCGGTGCGCTGGTCGAGCTCGGCGATAGACTCCACCTCGTCGCCGAAGAACTCCACGCGCACCGGATGGTCGGCATAGGGCGGAAAGACATCAAGCACGTCACCCCTGACCCGGAACGCCCCGCGCTGGAGTTCGTAGTCGTTGCGGTCGTACTGGATTTCTATGAGGTCCCGGATGAGCTGGTCACGGTCGTAGTCCTCCCCCACGGTCAGAAAGGCCGCCATGCCCGCATAGTCCTCCGGAGAGCCGATGCCGTAGATGCAGGACACGCTCGCGACCACCACGACGTCGCGACGCGAGAGAAGCGCCGCGGTGGCCGCGTGACGCAACTTCTCGACCTCCTCGTTGATGGAGGCGTCCTTCTCGATGAAGGTGTCGGTGGTCGCAACGTAGGCTTCGGGCTGGTAGTAGTCGTAGTACGAGACGAAGTACACGACCGCGTTGTCAGGCATGAAGTCCCGGAGTTCCGAGGCGAGCTGGGCAGCGAGCGTCTTGTTCGGAGCCATGACGAGGGTAGGCTTCTGTACCGCCTCGATCGTTTTGGCCATCGTGAAGGTTTTGCCCGAACCGGTCACGCCGAGGAGGGTCTGGTAGCGCTGGCCCGAGATGATCCCCTCGGTCAGTTCGGCGATGGCCTTCGGCTGGTCGCCCGCGGGCTCGAACTCGGACTCCACGCTCAGGCGGATGTCGCTCACTCGCTGCCTCCACTCCACTCCGGAAACGTGTCCGGGTAGATCTCCTCGTAGCGCTCCTTGGCGCGGATCACCCGCACCACGAAGTGACGCGTCTCCGAGAACGTGATCGCATCGCGAATGTTCCCTCCCTCGGCGGCCCATGCGTCCGCGTACCGGAGGCCTGCGTTGTATGCGGCGAGCGCGATCTCGACCTCATGGTAGCGTTCGACAAGATAGCGCAGATAGGCGGTCCCGTACTCGATGTTGGCGGCAGGATCATCGAGCAATGCCGAACCGATGGCCTCGGCGTCGACGATGCCGCGCGCCCGCATGTCCTCAGCGGTCGAGGGCATCACCTGCATGAGGCCCATGGCCCCGGCACTCGACACGGTCGAGGGGTCGAAACCGGACTCCTCGTTGATGACCGCCGCTACAAGGTAGGGATTCACACGATGCCGCTCTGCAGATGTGGCTATCTCCTGCTCGAACATGAGCGGATAGTACAGACGCTGGAACCAGAGCGGTCCCCGCAGGGCGATGAAGGCCAGTGCGCCGAGTGCGCCGACAACAAACAGCAGGACGACCCGGTGGGCCGCCCAGGGCCGGCTACGGCGCATGCGCGACCACCTCGTCCCAGTAGCGCTCGAGCGCATGCTGGAACTCCTCGATGGTCCCATCGTTGACTATGACGTCGTCCGCGATCGCCTCACGCTCGGCGTCCGTGGCCTGACACGACATGCGCGCCCGTACGTCAGCCTCGTCCATCCCCACGGCGACCGCACGCCTGACACGCTCCTCTTCCGTAGCCGATATGGCGAGGACGCGCTCCGCGAGTTCCCCGAATACCGGAGCCTCGACGAGCAGCGGGACGTCGAGGACAACGACGCGCGGCGGATTGAGCAGCAGTCCCATGTCGCGGAGGCCGGGCCCGATCTCCCGCAAGATCATCGGGTGCACGATGGCATTGAGACAGGCGGCCCGTTCGGGCGAGGAGAACGCGGCCCGTGCTAATGCCCGCGTGTCGATTCGACCTGCGTCGTCGAGGATATCGTCGCCGAACTCCGACACGACGTCGTCGAAGGCTGCCGTGCCGGGTTCGATCTGACGCTTCGCAATGTCATCGAGTGCCAGGACCACAGCACCGCGCGCACGGAACACCTCCGCGGCGGTGCTCTTGCCCGCCCCGATTCCTCCGGTCAGCGCGATGACGTACATGCGGTACCTCCAGTTGTAGAAAGGCAGGGGCCGGACGCCACGTCTCCGTGCGCCCGGCCCCTGCACGACCGCTACCCCTGAGGGCGGGCGGACTTACTCCTTGGTTTCGTCCTCGTCGGCAACCTCTTCGGCCACTTCCTCGACGGGCGCTTCCTCGGTCTCGGCGACCGGCTCGGCTACCTCCTCGGCTTCCTCCTCGGCGACTTCCTCGGCGACTTCCTCGGCTTCGACAGGCTCCTCGACGGCCTCGGCGACTTCCTCGACGGGAGCTTCCTCGACAGCCTCAGCTGCTTCGACCTCAGCCTCGACCTCGGGCTCCTCGACAACCTCGACGGCCTCGGACTCGTCGACGGCCTCCTCTGCGACGTCAGCCTCTGCCGCCTCGACCGTCTCGTCCTCCTCGGACTCGGGCGTCTCCAGCTCGGTAACCTCGATCACGGTGCCGAGTGCCTCGGCAGCGTCCTTCATGGACAGCGAGATGCGGCGGCGGTCGAGATCGACCTCCTTGACCTTGACCATGACGCTCTCACCGACAGCAGTGACCTGCTCGGGAGTCTCGACGTGGACCTTGGCCATCTCGGAGATGTGCACGAGGCCCTCGACGCCGTCGCCCAGCTCGACGAACACGCCGAACGGAACGAGCTTGGTCACGCGGCCCTCGATGATCGAGCCGACCGGGAACTTCTTGACAAGCTCCTGCCACGGATCGGGCTGGGTCTGCTTCAGGCCGAGCGAGATCCGCTCGCGGTCCATGTCAACGTCGAGAACCTTGACCTCGACCGGATCGCCGACCTTGACGACCTCGGACGGGTGGTTGACGTGGCTCCAGGACAGCTCGGAGATGTGCACCAGCCCGTCGATGCCGCCGAGGTCCACGAACGCGCCGAAGTCCACGATGCTCGAGACGGTACCCGGCAGGATCTGACCCTTGGCGAGCTTCTCCAGGATGGCTGCGCGCTCGTGCTTGCGGCCCTCCTCGAGAACCACACGGCGGGAGAGCACGACGTTGTTGCGGTTGCGGTCCATCTCGATGACGCGGGCCTCGAGGCGGTCGCCCATGAACGAGGCGAGGTCCTTGACCCTGCGAAGATCGACGAGAGACGCGGGAAGGAAGCCGCGAAGTCCGATGTCGAGGATGAGACCACCCTTGACGACCTCGATGACCTCGCCGTCGACGACCTCGCCTGCGTTGAACTTCTCCTCGATGTCGGACCAGGCGCGCTCGTACTCAGCACGCTTCTTGGAGAGGATGAGACGACCGTCCTTGTCCTCCTTCTGGAGAACGAGGGCCTCGACGGCATCGCCGAGGGAAACGACGTCGGCGGGATTGACGTCCTTGCGGATCGACAGTTCACGCGCGGGGATGACACCTTCGGACTTGTAGCCGATGTCGAGAAGAACTTCGTCGCGCTCCACCTGAACGATGGTGCCGCTGACAAGATCACCTTCATCGAAATCGGTCATAGTGCCGTCGATGAGGGCGTGCATTTCCTCGTCTGTGTACTCCTTCTGTTCGATGACCGTGCCGTTGTCTTGCTGTTCACTCACTATGGGGTGGCCCCTTTCCTGAACGGGGCCCCTTCGCAAGTACTCGTCGCCTACAGGTCCGATTCGTCGCCTACAGTACGGTGAAAATCGTCGCCTACAGTACTTTCCATGCCGATGGGGCCAACAATACAAACGCCCAGCCGAGCGTCGGCCAGCCGGTAGCGTGAGTATACCCCGCACGCATGGCGAGCACCAGACGAGCGGCACCAACGGTATACATTTTCCGCTGAGGAAACAAGTGTCGCGGAGCTGGGGGCCATGTCCACATGCCGAAGGCTGCGTAGCACGGTTGCCCTCTTTCAAGTATCTTTGACCCAGAAGTAACGGTGAGGACGTGCCCCTTCCTTTCGAGGTGAGGATGCGATGGCACCGTGTATGCGTGTTCATTCTCGAACGTCTCCGAGAGCAATCGGGTCCCGCAAGTGAAGACCAAGACTCGGTCCAGTGAAAGCACGGTACTTCGTGCCCTTCGCCAGGGTGAGTTCACCCTGAGCCTCCGACACGTCGGTTTCGGGCTGCACCTGACGTGGATCTACGTCTGCTTCTACAGCGCTGTGCTCTATGCTCCCTGGGGCGGCGGAATCGAGCGGACCCACGTCTTCTACTTCCATTCGCTCATCTTCGCCGTGGTGGTCTTGTTGCTCACAACGCTCGTGGCGAGCCGCTACTTCCCCTTAATCCACCGTGACACCCTGCTCGGATTGGGAGTGCTGGCGGGATTCGCAGGTCCACTGCTGGAGGCGATCTCTCAAGGAGTAGCCTTGAACAGCCTCCTTGTCTCGCTGTTGGCCGCGTCGTTGACGGGTGTCGGGGCTGCATGGCCGCTGATCATGTGGGGAGAGTACTACTCGAGCATCCCCATAAAGAGGGGCGGGATCTACATCTGCCTCTCCTACTTGTTCGCCGTCGCCACCTACTTCCTCCTGACGAGCATGGAAGCACGAGTGGCCCTGGCCACTGCAGTCCTCCTTCCGTTCCTCTCGGGCGCACTCCTACTCCTTGACCGAGAAGAGGTATGTGACGAGATTCCCGCCGGGACTCCCGCTGGAAGGCGCCGCTTCCCCATCCCGCCCAAGATCGTGCTCGGACTCGTGCTCTACAGCGGCCTCTGGGGACTGTTCCGAGGACTCACCCGCCCCGGCACTGGCCTCTACCTAATGGATGGAAGCGGTCTCGCGCTCATCGGGGTCGGCGTCATGTCCCTGCTGCTCGCGGGCGGGCTCCTGCTGTCCTCGAAGGACCTTGACTTGGGTTTGACCTATCGTCCGGTGCTTCCCTTGATGGCCGCGGGCTTCCTGCTGCTCCCCGTCTTGGCTGAAGGCCACGGCGTCCTGGCGTTCGCTGTCATCAGGGCAGGACACACACTATTCGAAATCCTGGTCTGGATACTCTTGGCCGACATCGCGTTCCGCGGCCGAATCGCGGGAGCCAGAGTCTTCGGCTGGGGAAAGGCGACCATGTACGGATCGATCCTGGCAGGAGTGCTCTTGGCACGAGCGATCGCTCCGGGCGAGCCCCTCACGCCGAGCCAGGTGAACACGCTCTCTCTCGTGACCGTGTACATCATGCTGACGTCCACGATGTTCATCTTGAACGAGCGGGGTGTGAGCGGGAGCTGGGCCGTGTCGAGCGTAGGGCGGACCGGGAACACCGTGGAGGCGTTCGGTTGCGCGAGCGGCCTGACTCCCCGCGAGGTCGAGGTGCTTGAACTGCTGGTGAGGGGTCGGAGTCTACCCTACATCCAGAGCAACCTGCATGTCTCGCAAGGGACCGCGAAGACGCATGTCAGCAGCATCTATCGGAAGCTGTCGGTATGTAGTCGGCAAGAGCTGCTCGACGTCGTCGAGCAGCAGGGGGTTACAGATACGCACTCGGCCGGATCGACCGCCTGAACTGATTCTCTCCAGCGTGAGCCATCACAATCAGGCATGGAGAAGGAATCACCGACCGGCTGGGCTCTTCTCCGGTCTTGCATCGTCTCCGCGCGCGAGTCGAGCCTTGACCAGCCCGCGGGTACCGCAAGCTTGGTGTCTGCGATCGCCAGGCCTTGCTCGACCTGTACGAACAGTTCGATCTCGAGACTTCCCAGACGGAAGAATGACGAACGGGATGCCACCACGATCTTGATGGCACCCCGTCGATAGTCCGATCTGCTACGCCGTTTTCTTCTCCGACTCGTCGTCCAGCACCGTGTGGTACTGCTCGAGACGTTTGGCTATCGCCTGCTTGATCTCGGGCACGAGGAGGCCGTACGGGCGCTGGCTGCCGACGATCGTTTCGAGCGACGCTGCCAGCTCCGTGTCGCCGATCGTGTCGCGCGTCCAACAAACCAGCATGAGCACGTCAAGATGGTGGATCTTAGCCTTCGGACCGAGAGCAGTGAGCTCTTCGACAGTCGTCGGCACCAGGAACTCCTCGACTTCGCTTAGGCTCCTGAAAAACTTGCGTGAGCTCCCAGCCATGGGAGCGAGGATCGCTCCC
>JACUUN010000127.1 GCA_014859265.1 Coriobacteriia bacterium | reverse complement strand
CGATGTCACATGTCGTATCGGAGGAGGCGTTGTCCACGACGAGGATCTCTCCTCTGACGCCCTCCTGCCGCATGCGCTTCGTGAGCGACCGTATGCAGTCTCCTATCTCCGAGGCGTTGTTCCACGTCACGACCACGACTGAGAGGTCCACGCCGGCTGTCTCGCTCACGCGCTTGCCGCCTCACGCCTCGCGGCATCCCTGGAAGGCGAGATGGTGGCTCCCGCAGTCGCGCTCGCGAACCTGCGCTTGAGGACGAAGGCAACCAACAGTGCCGTCGTCGAACTCGACAATGCGAGCCCGGCGAGGCCGAGAGCCCGCATCATGAGTAGGTTCAGGGCAACGTTCAGGCAGTTCGCCAGTAAGGTCACGCTCAGCAGGAACCGGGTCTGCTTGAGGGCGAGCAGTGCGCGGTTGTGCAGTTGGCCGACGACGAACGGCGTAACGCCTAGGAGGTAGGCGAGCAGGGTCGCGAGCACCAGATGATTCTCTTCGTAGGAGAGTGATGAGCCGTAGACCGCATCGACGATCAGGGGAGAGGCGGCTGCGAACGCCATCGACAAGACGAGACCGATCCTGAGGACCGCCGCGACGACCCTCCTCACATCCGCCGCGAGCGGCGCGGAACCCTTCGTGTAGAGTATCGCGCTCCATCGTGACAGTGACGTGACGACGACACCGGTACCCATGATTGCAAGCGGGATCTGGTACAGCCGTTCGGAGTACTCGAGCAGGGACACCGACCCATGTCCGAGCCAAGAAGCCATAGTTCGATCCACCAGGGGGACGAGGCCGATACTGACCATGCCGAGTGACTGGTACGCAGCGACTCGCAGGAACTCCGTCACATCCCTGCGTACATCCGCAGGTCGGCCGTCGAGCGACAACAGGTGAGACCGCACGCATGCGACAAGTAGCACGAGAGCTCGTGACGCCTCACCGACGACGTAGCCGACGATGACAGCGGAAACGCCCAACGATGAATGAAGCAGCCAGATCATCAGAAGATTGACAGCGGCACGGATGAACGGGGATGAAGCCGTGAGGTAGAAGCGACCTGTGGAGTTCAAGGCTCCGCTGAACACACTTGACAGTGCCGTCAGCGCCACGAGAGGTGTCACCTGGAGAAGCAGCCTGGACGCCAGGGTGAGGCTCTCCGGAGGGAACGCCGTGACGTGGGGCAGCAGCGGCAGTGACGCTGCCGCGAGCAACGCCGATGTCGCGGCCGCGCCGACGAGCGCGACGAGCGCGAGCGAGGTCACGAACGAGGATTCGCTTTGGCCGCGCCCCCTTCGTTCAGCGATGAAGGGCACCGAGAGGTTCTCAAGGACCGGCGCGAGGACGTTCGAGACGAAGAGGGCGAGCGCATACGCGAAGAAGAGCACGTCCGTTTCGGCAGTTGCGCCGAACCACGCCGCGATGACGAACGGCACGAGGAAGCCGACACCTCGCGCTCCGACGGAGAGTGAGGTGACGAGAAGGGTCTTTGTCGCGAAGCTGTCTCGGGAGTACAGCCGAGCGGAGCTATGTCTCGAGAATCTCATGAGGCAGTGAATGACACTTGTCTGACCGACCATCCTTCACGCGGAACCGGAAGTGGCCCGGGGAAGGCCCCTGGTCCTCGCGGCGGTGCCAGGGCTCTTGCCTGACTCGAGCAGGGAACAGTCGCTTTCGCCGGGACTTCGAGTAGCGTGGACGATGCTCGTGACCCCAGCGATTCTACCATCTTGGAGCTGGCGCGGAGCGGCCTCCGCCCACTCAGTCGCGATTCAACCGTACTGGTGCGGGTGCTCCCCGTATCCACGACCGTACGATCCACCGCAACGGCACCATGAGGTTCCTCTTCATCGCGGGCGCGACTGATCCGACCATCCAACATCGCTCGTCGCACTCGCGCACGGCGCTTCGGACGGCCTCCGACTCGGCGCTCCGCCATATGTCGTCGAAGCTTCGGGCCTTCAGCGACCCCATGGTCGCTTCCATCCCATTACAGGGTCTCACCTCGCCGAACGGGTCCACGAAGAAGACCTCCTCGCCCACCGGGCAAGGCAGGAGACGATTCCCGCCGCGGACGCGATTCGCCAAACCCATGTTGAACCAGGCACGGAACCACTTCTTCGGCTGTCTGGAGCGCAACTGCTTCAGAGCCAGGGCCTCGAGACGTCCGGCGACCCGCTCGACGTCCTCGATCCGGTTGTCGAACTTGTGGAAGTAGTAGCTGTTGTGAACCACGGCCGTAGCCAACTCCAGGCCCATGGCGGCCGCGAGTTCAGCCAGCTCATCGAGGTCGTCTGCGTTCCTGTCCGAGAGGGTGATACCGAAGCCGATGTCCTTGCACCCGATGCTCCGGAGTCGGAGGAGCGTGCGCAGGCCGTGATCGAAGCCGTCCTGCAACCCCCTGAGTTCATCATTGGCTGTGGGAAGTCCTTCGAGGCTCACGCGGAACCCTACGTCCGGGAAACGCCTCGCGACGTCCACGATCCGATCGGTCAGGTACCCGTTGGTCGAGATGACCAGCCTGTCG
Organism: Coriobacteriia bacterium; assembly: GCA_014859265.1. Taxonomy (GTDB): domain Bacteria; phylum Actinomycetota; class Coriobacteriia; order Anaerosomatales; family SLCP01; genus SKKZ01. Next base: position 772 of record JACUUN010000127.1, on the reverse strand, counting down.
GTCTTGCGTCGCACCACGGCGACGACCTCGTCTATGTCCGTCCTAAGGAACGGTTCGCCGCCGGTGATGTTGGCGAAGCGCAAGCGCGGAAGAGACTCGAGATGCCTCGGAAGTATCTCCTGTGAGGCATTGCTCGGGTGCTGCCAGGTGTTGCACATGTGGCACCGCGCGTTGCAGCGGTACGTTACGATTATGGCCGCTTCCACCGCTGGTTCTCCTCGACTCCGACTGCGCCCGGCCGATGATACTCTCGGTCCCGACTCTCACTCAACAAGTCGCGGGAGGCTCGGGACTCGGCTACGCGCCCGACAGTACCGAGCGGTAGAGCGACTCCGTCTCAAGGCAGATGCGATCCCAGTCGTACTCCCGCAACGCGCTCGGCCGCGCCCGTTCCGTCGCGGTCTTGAGGGATCCGAGGTGCGGTAGGAGGTCCTTGAGCGCCCGGGCGAGTTGGCCGACGTCGCCGGAACTGAAGTAGTGCCCGCCCTGGCCGAGGATCTCCATGTTCGGAGCAATGTCGCTCGCCAGTACAGGTGTCCCGTAGGCGAGCGCCTCGAGCAGTGTGAGCGGTAGGCCCTCCAACTCGGAAGGTAGGACGAAGAGCGCGGCGTGGCGGTACAACGCGGCGAGCCGCGCCCCATAGACGTAGCCGGCGTAGAGGACGTCGTCGTCGAGTTGGCGGACCTGCCGGACGTAGTCGTCGCTGTGCGAGGTGTCCCCCGCGACGACCAGCGGAAGGGGCTTTCCCGACGTGGACCACGCCTCCACGAGA
>JACUUN010000036.1 GCA_014859265.1 Coriobacteriia bacterium | reverse complement strand
GCAGCGCCTCTTGGGAAAGGACCGCCTCGGCGTCGTGCCCCGCGAACTCGCCGAGGCTTGCCGCCGTCTCGCGCGCCGCGTCGTTGACCCCGATCGTGCGGTCGTCGAGCGCGACGAGCGTCTGCGGGGTGTCTTCGAGCGGGGCGGCGCCGAGCGCGCCGTAGGGTACCACCTTGAAGCTGTACGCCGCGACGCCGTCCATGGCCGTGCCGGCGGTCTTGGCGTACAAGGCTCGCGGATCGTCGCTCAGGTCGAGCCCGCCTCCGGCAAGGAACGGGTCTGCCGTCGTGCCCTGCGGCATCGCCGCGATCGCGCTACCTGACGGGAACAGCCCCGCGCCTGCGCTCGTCCACGCCGTGGCCTGGGTACTTGCTACCTGGCGGTAGGAATGCCCGTCTGAGAGGTAGACGTGGTACCCGGTCGCGCCCGTGACCGGCTCCCAGCTCAGCGCGACCGAGCCTCGGCCGGCGGCCGGGTCGTCGTTGGGAAGGTCGGCGAGCCCGTCGCCGTCGGCGTCCGTCTCGGTGTGCCAGCCGCCAGCAGACGTCGTGACGGCGACGTCGGTCAGTGCCGCGGGCACGGTCGGGCGGAACGCGACCGGGGCCGACCACTCGCTCCACAGGCGCGGGGTGGCCGCGGTCGGAGAGCTCGCGGCACGGACCCGCACGTGGTACGTGGTGCCGGGCTGCCAGCCGCCGGCAGGCGCCGGCATCTCACGCGTCGTGAGCGCGCCCGCGCCAGAGGCGCTCGCCACCGGCGTGCCGCCCGGACTCAGCGCGACCTGCGCCTCGTACTCGACCTGGGGGTTCTGGAGGGGGTCATCGTAGGTCCACTCGAGCATCGGGACGGCGAGCACGTCACCCCCTGCGGGCGAAGTGACCGCGACGCTCGGCTTGGCCGCGTACTCGACTTCTATCGTCGGCAGACCGGTCCCGCTGTACTCGCAGGACCGGAACGATACGTGGCCGCCGTTGTTCGCGCCTAGCCGGACGATGCAGCTTCCGCCGACCTGTTGCTGCCACAGCGCGAACGCGCTCGTCATCTCGAACGTCTTCCAGCCGGTCGAGTTGACGGTCACCCAGGAGGCACCTGGTATCGATGTCACCGCGGGGTGCTGGTGGTTCCAGGTGACCGCGGTGATGTCGAGCGGGTGCGTCGTCACTCGCTGGACCATGACCTGCCCTGCGGTCGAGATGCTGTTCGCGTGCAGGCGCAACCGGCCCCCGACCACGTACAGACCGCTTGCGAGCTTGGCGGCCATGTCGTTTCGCACGCTTTGCCTCAGCTGCACGAGGCCGTACTCCGTCCACGTCCCGCCGGCGTTGTGTTTGACCCATACGGTCGGGTGGGCGGAGTAGTTCGTGTTCTGCAGGCCGCTCTTGCTCGATATGAAGCTGTCCGCCAGGTGCGTGCCGCCGCTCGAGCTGACCTGGATGGTCGGGTCGATGAAGACCGGGTATGCGCGGGCAGGATCGTCGAGCCATTTCCGATCGGCGATGACGTCGAGTTGCCATGACTCGTTCGTGCTCGTCAGTTCGTAGCGGACGGACTCGCTGAACGCCGGTCCGGCGGGTCCCTGCGCGGAGTCCCACATGAACGGGGCGGGGATCCGCATGACCGGCGCGTTCCCGCCGGGTTCTGTGAACGAGATCGAACCGTCGGGGAGCAGCTCAGGCATAGCGCCGAGCGCCCGCATCTCGAAACGGTACGTGTCGGCCGCACCGGTCTCGTGCAAGACGATGGTCTCTTTGAGGCCGGAGGGGATCGACTCGTAGGACAGGGAAGCCCGGTCGAACACCGGGTAGAGCCGCTCGCTCCCCGACGTGGCGACCGAAGCCCACGTGCCAGGTACGGTGCTCGCCGCGCGACCCGAGCCGGTCTGGGCCGGCCGGATCGAGACCTTCGCCCCACGGGTCGTCTCGACGCTCACCCAGTCGCCCTGCAGCGTCTCCGGAAGCTCGAGCCTGAACGAGTTCGCACGGTTCACCGCGACGGCGCGCCCGCCAGACACGGCCGGGACGAGGCTCGTGTCGATCGGGAGCAGCCGCTTGCTCTCCGGATCGCGGTAGTACAGCGGCGAGCCGAAGTACTCCGCGCGGATCGTCCCGTCAGAGAGCAGTAGTTCCCTGCTCGTCTCCGTGCGCGCCTCCACCAATTCGCGGACGACCGTCGCAGGAGCTTCGTCCACCGTGAGTGCAGACTGCGCGCTGTTGGTGAGCGCGACGGATGCCGAGAGGCTCTCAGCAGCGTGCGCGAGAGCCTTTCCCTGGAACAGAGGACCGGTCAGAAGGACGAGCGAAAGCACGCACGAGACGAGACGTCCGGACGAACCTCGGACCCTCTTCATGAAGCCCCCCCCCGCCCCTTCGCAGGAGCGAGTCAGAGCCGAGCCGCGGCCCCCCTCGCCGCCCGACATGTCAGATCGTGGTGCGACTGTACGCTGGAACGGGCCACGGGCGCAAGGGGCCAGGACAGCTACTCAGATCGCGTCCTGTGCGCCACGTGTTCGAACTCCTTGGCATAACCAGGCGCAAGGCGCTCGAATGTGAACGCCTCTGCAACCGTGCGTCCGGCCGATGGGGCTGGTCGCTGCAGCACGAGTGAGCGAAGCTTGGCGACGAGCGCGTCGGCATGGCCGTAGCGGAACTTCGAAGGGTAGATCTCCGGATATGCAAGCCGGTCGGGCACGAGCGGGAAGCATCCTGCGTAGGACGCCTCGATCATCGCAAGGCCGAAGAACTCGTTGATCGCGGTAGAGACCGCGATATCCGCCGAGGCGAGCAGATCCGCATACTCGGCCCGGGACTTGGGCTCCCCCATGTGTACCAGCCGGTCGCCGAGAGCGGCTGCTGCCTTCTGCATCATGTCTGCGGTCTCCCTGAATGTCTGCCCCGCGACCGCCACTTCGAAGTCCAGGCCCTCGGTTGCGAGCGCCGACACAGCTGCGAAGAACGTCTCGGGATCCTTGTCGTGCTCCCAGCGGTGCGGCCATATGATACGCGGACGCGCGCCGCGTACAGGCGGCATCGCTGTGTCGAACGGCCCAGGATCGAACGGGGGCGCCAGCACCGCCGCCTTGGCGGCGATGCGCTCGGTGACACCTCTCGGGTGATGGTCAGGAAACCGCTTCAAGAACGGCGCCGTCTCCGTGACAAAGCGTTCGAGGTTCCAGCGGGTGTTGAAGAGGCACCGATCGGCAGCGAGTGCGCTCGTGATGTTGGTCAGCGGGAACTGGAAGTCCCACTCAGCCTCATGCCGGTTCGGGTAGACGAGCTGGTTCTCGTGGAAGTAGACGATCGAGGGAATGGCAGCGATCCTGGCGCCAGCGAGGCCCTTGAACTCAGCAAGGTTGACGAAGGTCGAGACGAACACCAGGTCCCACGGCGACCCCTTCCCGCCCCTGGCCCGCCACTCGTTCGCACGTGAGTGCGCCTCGGCCGCCATGGTGATGGCCGCTCCCCGCATCCGCCACTTCCACTTCCGCGCGGGGAGGGTAAGGCGTGTCCACTCTGCATCAAGGTGCTTGACCAGGCCGTCGAGCACCGCCCGGTGCGAGCCGCCGTAGTACGGCTCGAGCGCCAGGACGCGAAGGCGTCGGTGCGGGGCAGTCATCAGCGCCCTCCAGCCGCGACGACTCCCTCAGGAAGACGCTTCGGTGCACGGTACGCGGGGCAGGCGAAGTCGCGGTATTCGGCCGAGGAAACCGCGTCGTTCACCATGCGCTCGAGGTCAAGCGCAGCCTCGGCCTCCCGCACCTCGGCGACGGTCGCATGCGTAGCCGGCCTGCGCGGCATGAACAGCGTGCAGCAGTCGGTGTGGTCCTGGGTAGAGAGTTCGTACGTGCCGATGGCACGGGCCTCGGCGATAATCTCAAGCTTGTCTGTGCCGATGAGCGGGCGGAGGACCGGCAACGTAGCCGCTTCGTCGACCGCCGCTATGTTGTCCAGTGTTTGCGAGGCGACCTGACCGAGGCTCTCCCCAGTGACGAGCGCCTTAGCCCGCTCCAGCGCAGCAAATCGCTCCGCAACGCGGACCATCAGCCGCCGGTAGAGGAGCACACGCAGATCCGGTGGCACCGCAAGGGAAATCTCTCGCTGCAGGTCGCCGAAGGGGACCGAATAGATACGGGCAAGGCCACCGTAGCGTTCGAGTGCCCCGCCGATATCTGCCACGAGTCGCTCCGAGAGGTCATTCGTCTGCGGGCGGCCGGAGAAGTGCACGCCGACCACGACAGCGCCTCGCTTCATCAGTCGCCACGAGGCGACGGGTGAGTCGATACCGGCGGACAGGAGTGAGATCACGGTGCCCGCCGTACCGACCGGCAACCCACCGGAACCCGGGAACTTGCGGCTGAAGAGGTAGGCCTCACCCTGCACGACCTCGACGAAGCATCGTACATCGGGGTTGGACAGATCGACCTTGAGATTCGTGTGGTCGACGATGTGCTGCCCGATGATGCGGTTCATCTCGGCCGAGGAGACCGGGTGGTCGGTGTTCGAGCGCCGGGACTCCACGGCAAAGGTGCGCGCCCCGGAAACCTCACGCACCGCCAGCAGCGCGGCGGCGTTCATGTCGTCAGCCTCACGGGAGGTGATGTAGGCGGCGGCGGCGTACGAAGCGCCGGGCGTAGCGGCAGCACGAATGCACACCTCGTCGAGCATTGAGTGGTCCGAAACCCTGACGAGCAGCCGACTCGAGATACGCTCAACGCGCTCGGAAGTGAGATCGCCGACGGCGAACTGGAGGTTGTCTCGCAAGCGCCGCTCGAAAGCGGCACGGTTGCGGCCTTTGAGGCCGATCTCGTGGTAGTGGATGAGGGCGGCGCGCTCGAACATGGCGCGTCGGCTACTTGTAGCTGTCCTGGACCCGCTCGTAGCCGACGTCCCCGTTGGCGATCTCCTCCAGAGCCTTGGTCAGCGGCTTGGTCTTCGTGAGTTCGGAGATCTGAGAGGACGCCATCGTCAGCAGCGCCTGGTCACGCACTCCGTGCAGCATGTCGTTGATCTGCCGCGCCCGGCGGGCGGAGACGATACAGAGCGTGTACTTGGAGTCGACCTTTGAGAGCAGCAGGTCTATCTCGGGCTTGATGACCATAGGAGAGATCAGTCCTTCACATCGGTGACGCGCTGGTGCGCGTGGGATTCGATGATACACGCGAGCTCGTCTGTGGCCCGCGCAACGTCGTCATTTATTACCACATAGTCGTATGTGTCCGCAATCTTGAGCTCGGCGACGGCCCGGTGGAGTCGCCGCTCGATCTGCTCCGGGGTCTCGCTCCCGCGCCTCTCCAGGCGACGACGGAGTTCACTGAAGGACGGAGGCGCGATGAAGACAAGTACGGCCGAGGGCATCGACCGTTTCACCTGTTCAGCACCTTGCGGATCGATCTCCAATATGACGGTCTGCCCGGCCCGGGTGCGCTCTTCGACCGCGGAACGGGGTGTTCCATAGCGGTTGCCGTGCACCTCGGCCCACTCGAGAAATCCGTCCTCGGAGATGATACGTTCGAACTCCTCGGCCGTGAGGAAGACGTAGTGCACGCCTTCTCGCTCCCCAGACCGAGGAGCACGAGTCGTTGCAGAAACCGACAGCCAGAGACCCGGGAGCCGCTGCAGAAGCGACTGCACGAGCGTCCCTTTGCCGGCACCGGAAGGCCCGGACACTATGAACACCTCGCCCGAGTGACTGTCCCGGTCGTCCGGCTCCACGGATTTCGAATCGGCGATCAGACCGGGAGTCAGCCGAGTTTCTCCATGAGAGCTTCGCGCTGGCGGGCGCCAAGGCCCTGAATCCGGCGGCTCCCGGAGATTCGCAGCTCCTCCATGATCTTGGCGGCCTTGGCCTTGCCGTAGCCCGGAAGGCTCTCGAGAAGAGTCGAGACCTTCATCCGGGCGACGATGGGGTCGTCCGTCCTGGCCATAACCTCCGCGAACGACATCTTGCCGTCCTTGATCTTCGCGCGCAGCTGTGCGCGCTTCTGGCGGGCCTCGGCTGCTTTCTTGAGAGCAGCCTGCCGATCCGCATCGGAAAGGTTAGGAAGTGCCATCGTTCCTCCTCGTCCTCTTGGGCGGAGCTTGCTCGACGCCCCACGATTGTACGCACAACTGTGGGCCCCTTACAACCGAACACAGCAAAAGATGTTACGCCTGACCTGCGAGGATGCCAAGTGCCTCTTACAGGCGACGGCTTCCGGGCGAATCCAGAGGCGCTCCCGCGTCGCAGTAGACACACTCCGAGGGCTCCCAGGACTCGACTTCAAGCCTCAGTAGAGATACGAACTCGCCCTGGAATCGCTTGGGCCCTCCTCGGTCGATAAGTGAAACCACGGCGGTCACCTCACCCCCCGCCTCGCGCACGAGATCGGCCACCTCGGCGACGGATCCACCAGTCGTGACCACGTCTTCTACGATGAGCACCCTCGCACCCGGAGGGACCGGGAACGATCGGCGAAAGCGCATCATCCCCTCTTCGCGCTCGCTGAAGATGAACCTGAGGCCGAGGGCTTGAGCCACAGCAAAGCCGATGATGATGCCCCCGATGGCCGGTGCCGCCACCAGGTCGAACGTTCTGCCTTCGAGACGCGCAGCCGCGGTGATGGCGAGGCGGGTGGTGAGCGCGGGGTCCTCGAGAATCCGTGCGCACTGGACGTACGTCCCGGAGTGCCTTCCGCTGGTCAGCCGGAAGTGCCCGTGCAAGATCGCCCCTGCTTCTTCCAGCGCAGCACGTACCTCGTCCTCGGTCATGACGCTCGCGTGATCCATTCGTTCCTCACCCCTCCGTGACGATGCGTTCCACCGCCGAGGCGGGTTCTGATGCGGCCGTGATCGGGCGTCCGATGACGAGATGTGAGGCGCCGGCCACCAGCGCATCCGCCGGTGTGGCGATGCGTGCCTGGTCATCCGCGGTGGCCCACGCCGGCCGTACACCCGGTGTGACGACAAGCGCCTCGGGCCCGAGTATCGCCCGTGCCACCGAAGCCTCCCGGGGCGAGCACACCACACCTTGGACCCCCGAATCGCGCGCGAGCCGCGTGAGAAGCTCTACCTGCTCCCCGGGTGCCCTGCCGATCCCTACCTCTGCGATTCCCTCTGCATCGAGACTCGTCAGCACCGTCACCGCCAGCACATCGGGAGTGTCCGAGCCGCACTCGGCGCTCCCCTCGCACGCGCCACGCACCGCGGCCATCATCATCGCCCGGCCTCCCGACGCATGGACCGTGAACATGGTGGCCCCCGCACGGGCGACCTCCCGCGCCGCACCCTCGACCTGGTGGGGTATGTCGTGCAATTTCAAATCGACGAAGACCGAGAAGCCCATGTCGGCGAGCTGCCTCACTATGCCGGGGCCTTCGCCATAGAAGAGGGTCATACCGACCTTGAGGTAGTTCACGTGCCCGCGCAACGTGCGCGCTAGGGAGAGCGCGGTGTGCGCATCGGTGTCGAGCGCCACAATGAGCGCCTGTCGCATGCGATCCCCTGCTACACGATATCCTTTCACTGGTTCCTCACCGTTCCTCCGCACGCCATTCGCCCTCCCACACGACCCTTCCCTCATCGCCGAGGAAGGGAACGTGCAGGAGCGAATCGCGCCTGGACTTCGATTCCTCGTCATGCTCCTGTACCAGCACGAGCAGTCCACTACCGGAATGGTACACCGTTGCCAACGTGACGCCGGGCAGCGACGCGACCGGTTCTGCCGCCGCCCGACCGAACCACCACAGGGTGTTGTCCCCGCCATGCTGCAGACCGATCAGAATCCCCTCCGGACCGCTACCGTACACGCTCACCCGCTCGGCTTCGATCCAATCACGAGACACAGATTCCCCGAGTGCATCGAAGGCCGCCACCTCGACGCCTCCCGGCTCCATCGCGCGGAGGGCCACTCCGTCGCCGGAGGCGTCTTGAGCCTCCCCGACCAGCGTATGCTCTGTCCAGACGAGCACATCACCGTCCGGATACCAGACCGGGGTCGAGCCTTGCCCCTGCGAAGCGTTTTGCCGCGCCTCGGAGATGGTCTCCCCGGACTGTGCGTCGACGATGATGATGCGCCGAAACGCCTCTTGCGGCACCGCTTCGACATCTAGCAGCTCGGCGAGGGCCAGGTAGCGTCCGGACGGCGACCACCCGACGACGTCGAATGTGCCGAAGTTCCCGGGAAGGCTCGCTCGCCGGTCGTCGGCGTCGACCGCCGTCTCACCCAATAGGAGGTCGGACGGATACGCTCCGCGCTCCGGGTCAATGACGGCCGTTGCGGACCAGGGGCCAGGACCGGGCCACCGCATCCACGTCAGATCGCGGGAGGCCACCGGCTCTCGCCTGGCGACCGTGAGATCCCATGCGAGCAGGGATCCCGGCACTGCGTCGAATGGGCCTTCTGCAGGGACGAGCACCGAGTCCCACTCGCCGTCGGGATGCTCGGAGAGTTGACCGCGATCCATGGGCACGAGCCACACGACAGCGCCGTGACGCTCGACCGTTGCCAGACGGCAGCCCGTGAGGCTGTGCGTCTCCCCCGTGGCGCTGTCCCAAGCGAGGACGACAGGCTCGCCTTCCGGGTCGGACGTCTGGACCACGCCGAAGCGGCCCTGCCCGCACCAGGCCACGCGCCCCGAGGCGTCCACCCAGACCCGGTACTCGACCTTGCTCTCCGACACAAAACTGCGGGCAACAAAGATCGCACCGATAGCGCACGAGCATGCGAACAGGAGAGCCAGGAGTACCGCAGCCGCGGCGACAGCCGTGCTCGCTCGCCGGAAGACTGGCTCGCGGAACTCTTCGGGCACCACTTGGACCTCGTCGTTCACGTGCGCATCGCGCCGGTGAGATTCGAGACCCTCGCGATACTGCGCGTGCGGCAGAACTCGGCGAGGCCATCTGTCACCCGCATGACGGTGGTGGGATCGACGAAGTTCGCAGTGCCCACCGAGATTGCCGTGGCGCCCGCAAGCATGAACTCAACTGCATCCTCTGTATCCGTGATGCCGCCCATGCCGATTACGGGCACGTCGACCGCCCCGGCGACCTGCCACACCATACGCAGTGCGACCGGCTTGATCGCCGGGCCCGACAGCCCGCCGACGATTCTCGCGAGCTTGGGCCGGAACGTGCGGATGTCGATCGCCATGCCGAGGAGCGTGTTGATGAGCGAGACGCCGTCTGCGCCCGACGCCACCACGGCACGTGCGATCTCGGCGATGTCGGTGACGTTCGGGGAGAGCTTCACTATGAGCGGGCGTGAGGTCGCGGCGCGACAGGCACGGGTCACCTCTTCGGCTGGCGTACACGCGGTGCCGAAAGCCATGCCCCCAGAGTCCACATTCGGACACGAGATGTTGATTTCATACGCGTCGACGCGCGGCTCGACTTCGAGGCGCTCGATGACCGACACGTATTCGAGGACTGTGTGACCCGACACGTTCACAATCACGGGAACGTCAACACTTGAAAGCCACGCCAGGTCATCCTCGCAGAACGCCTCGACGCCGGGGTTCTGGAGCCCAATCGAGTTCAGCATGCCGCTCGGGGTTTCCGCGATACGTGGGCTCGGACTCCCCTCCCAGGGCTCGAGCGAGACACCCTTCGTCACCACTGCCCCGAGGCGCTCGAGGTCGATGAAGTCGGCGAACTCGCGACCGCTCGCAAAGGTGCCCGAAGCCGTCAACACGGGTGTCCTGAGAGTCAGCTCCCCGAGTTTGACGCTCATGTCGACCGTATGGCTCACTCGCCCACTCACTTTCTACCTCGATGTAAGGTTTACTGTTTCGCCGGTATCTCGGTCAGATCCCACAAGACTACGGCGGCATCGAACACGGGGCCGTCGACGCATGCGCGCTTCAGCCCCTGGGACGTCCGCACAACACACGACAGACATGCGCCGATGCCGCAGGCCATCAGGCGCTCGAGCGAGACTTGGCACGGTACGCCTGCGCCCGCCGCCTGAGCGGCGACGATCCGCTGCATCGATTCCGGCCCGCACGTGTAGACGACGTCGAGCGCCTCGTCCGCGAGTAGGTTCTCGCAGACGCCCGTCACGAAGCCCCGTGTTCCGCACGAGCCATCATCAGTTGCGATCTCGACCCGGCGCGCCACGCCCTCAAAGAGATCGCGCACCAGCAGCCGCTCCTTGTTCGGCGCTCCTGTGGCGACCGTCACTGCCACCCCCCTGGCGGCCAGCTCTTCGGCGAGCATCCCGAGAGGGGCCACCCCGAGGCCTCCTGCCACGAGCAGTGCGTGGGCGATTCCCGGCGGTATCTCCCAGCCGTGACCGAGCGGACCGATCAGGTCCATCTCGTCGCCCGCCTCGCGCTCGGCAAGTGTCCGTGTCCCCGTGCCGAGCACCTGGTAGAGGATCTCGATCCGCTCGCCACGAACGCGGTGCACCGAGAAGGGCCGCCGGAGGATGAATGATGTGCCGTGAGCGAGCCGCACATGCACGAACTGACCGGACCGCACCGTCTCGGCCGTCCGCGGCGCGTGTAACACCACGAGCCCTACGCCGGAGGCCACGCGGTCGTTGGCTACGACCTCGACGCGCTCGAGGGCCGGCGGGACCGCGTGCTCGGAGCAGGCACAGCCGCTCATCACGTCGTATCCTCGAAGTCCTGCAGCGCGATGACGTCAAGGCGCCCGTCTCCGCTCACGAAGGCGTCGATGGCATTCACCACGGCGTTCGCCGCGGGAACAGTGGTGATGTTAGTGATGCCGTGCCGTATCGCGGCGGCCCGGATGTGGTACCCGTCTGAGCGCGTCTCCTGACCGAACGGCGTGTTGATGACGAGCTGCACGTCGCCGTTCTTCATGGCGTCGACGATGTTCGGGCGCCCCTCGTGCACCTTGAGCACCTCGGTCACCGGAATGCCTGCGGCCTTGAAGCTCCGGGCCGTTCCACGGGTGGAGAGAATCTCGAAGCCGAGGCTGTGCAGGTGTCGCGCGACCGGCAGGATAGCCCGCTTGTCGCGGTCGCTTACGCTGATGAAGGCCGCACCTTCACGCGGCAGTGAGTAGTCGATCGCCAGCTGGGACTTAGCGTAGGCCGCAGGGAAGTCCGCAGCCACACCCATGACCTCGCCGGTCGATTTCATCTCGGGCCCCAGTACCGAATCGGCGCCGGGGAAGCGGCCGAACGGCATCACCGCCTCCTTGACGCAGAACCGGCCCGAGTCCCGCCGCTCGGCGGGCAGGTCCATTTCCGTGAGCCGCTCACCGGCCATCACGCGGGCGGCGACCTTCGCAAGCGGCACGCCGGTCGCCTTGCTCACGAACGGCACCGTACGGCTCGCGCGGGGATTGACCTCGAGGACGTAGACCTTCTGGTCCTTCACGGCGAACTGGATGTTGATGAGCCCGTGCACGCCGAGTTCGAGCGCGAGCGCGCGTGTGTGCTCGACGATTCGCTCAATCGTCTCCTCCCCTAGCGAAAACGACGGGATACAGCACGCCGAGTCGCCGGAGTGGATGCCCGCCTCTTCTATGTGCTCCATGACCCCAGCGACGTACACGCTCTCGCCATCACACACGGCATCCACGTCCACCTCTATCGCGCCTTCGAGGAACCGGTCGAGCAGCACCGGGTGGTCCGGTGAGACGCTCGCGGCCTCGGCCATATAGCGCCCGAGGTACTCCTCGTTGTACGCAATGACCATGCCCCGCCCGCCCAGTACATAGCTCGGGCGCACGAGCAGCGGGAACCCGATGCGTCGGGCGACCTCGACGGCCTCTTCGTGCGTGTACGCCGTTCCCGCGGCCGGATACGCGATACCGAGCCGGTCGAGAACCTCCGCGAAGCGGCTGCGGTCCTCGGCAAGGTCGATGGCCTCGGGCGCGGTGCCCATTATTGGAACGCCGGCGTCCTCGAGCGCGTGCGCCAGCTTGAGGGGAGTCTGGCCGCCGAAGGTCACAACCACGCCCTCGGGGCGCTCCGCCTCCATGATGTCCATGACGTCCTCGAAGGTCAGGGGCTCGAAGTAGAGGCGATCCGCAGTGTCGTAGTCGGTCGAGACCGTCTCGGGGTTGCAGTTCACCATAATCGTCTCGTACCCGAGATCGGAGAGTGCGTAGGCCGCGTGCACGCAGCAGTAGTCGAACTCGATGCCCTGGCCGATGCGATTCGGGCCTGCACCAAGAATCATCACCTTGCGCCGGTCGGAGGGAGCGATTTCGTCCTCCTCCTCGTAGGTCTTGTAGTAGTACGGCGTCCCGGCTTCGAACTCGGCGGCACACGTGTCGACCGACTTGAAGGTAGCCCTCACATCCAGGTCGAGCCTTCTCGCACGTACCTCGGCCTCGGCGACACCAAGAGCGTGTGCGATCTGGGCGTCCGACAGACCATGCTGCTTCGCACGACGCATGAGACCGGCACCAATCGCGTCTGTGCTCACGCAGGCTGCGACCTCGCGTTCGACGGCGACCGCATGCTCGATCTGCGCGAGGAACCACGGGTCGACGCGGGTGAGGTCGTGGATGTCCTCTACCGAACGACCGCGGCGAAATGCTTCAGCGATGTAGTAGGGCCTGCGCTCGGTGGGCGTAGCGAGCATCGCATCGAACTTGTTCTCGTCGAACGAGTCCTTCCCGTCGCACCCGAGCCCGGCCCTGCCGTTCTCGAGCGAGCGCATCGCCTTGCCGAAAGCCTCGGCAAAGGTCCGCCCTATGGCCATAGCCTCGCCGACCGACTTCATGCGCGTCGTGAGCGTGGTATCGGTGCCGGGGAACTTCTCGAACGCCCAGCGCGGCACCTTGACGACGGTGTAGTCGATGCTCGGCTCGAAACATGCCGGGGTCTTCTTCGTGATGTCGTTCGGGATCTCGTCGAGCGTGTAGCCCACGGCGAGCTTCGCTGCGACCTTCGCAATCGGGAACCCGGTGGCCTTGGAGGCGAGTGCTGAAGAGCGGCTCACACGGGGGTTCATCTCGATGACCACCAGACGGCCAGTCGCCGGATCGACCGCGAACTGCACGTTACTGCCCCCGGTCTCAACGCCGATCTCGCGCATGATTGCGAGTGACGCATCACGCATGACCTGGTACTCGCGGTCGGTGAGCGTCTGCGCCGGCGCTATCGTGATCGAATCCCCTGTATGCACGCCCATGGCATCGAAGTTCTCGATGGAGCACACGATGACCGCGTTGTCGTTACGGTCACGCATGACCTCCATCTCGAACTCTTTCCAGCCGATCACGCTCTCCTCGATGAGCACCTCGGCGATGGGCGAGAGGGCAAGACCGTGCGCAACAATGTCACGCAACTCCTCGACATTGTAGGCGATGCCGCCTCCCGCCCCACCGAGTGTGAAGCTCGGACGCACAACGACCGGGAAGCCGAGGGAGGCGACGACGTGTTCCGCGTCTCGCATCGAGTACGCATACCCACTCTTGGGCACGTCGAGGCCGATGCGCTCCATCGCTTCGGCGAAGAGCTTGCGATCCTCCCCTTTCTTGATGACGTCGAGCTTCGCGCCGATGAGCTCGACACCGAACTCCTCCAGCACCCCGGATTCGGCGAGTGCGACCGCGCAGTTCAGACCAGTCTGTCCGCCGAGTGTGGGCAGCAGCGCATCGGGCCGCTCCCGTTCGATCACCTTGCCCACGAACTCGGGCGTCACCGGCTCCACGTACGTGCGGTGGGCCAGCTCGGGATCGGTCATAATGGTCGCGGGGTTCGAATTCACCAGCACAACCTCGTACCCGTCGTCGCGCAAGACCTTGCACGCTTGTGCCCCGGAGTAGTCGAACTCGCAAGCCTGGCCGATGATGATCGGGCCGGATCCGATCACCAGTACCTTGTGGATGTCATCGCGACGCGGCACGCATGCTCCTCTGTACGCTAGTGGACAATCAGTACGGGACAGGACGCCTGGCGAACGAGCGTGAGTGAGACGCTGCCGAGGAGCGCCTCGGTAAGCGGTCCCCTGCCACGTGTCCCGGCCACGACGCCAGTGGCACGCCGCTCATCGATCTCCCGCAGCGCGACGCGGCCGGGGTCTCCCTGGCGCACCACAGGACGAGCCGAGATGCCTTTCTGCGCGGCCATGTCGGCCATGTTGCGGAGCTGGAACTCCGCACCGTCCTCGGCCTTGCGAAGCTTGTCACCGTCAAGAGCGGAATTGAGGGCGTGGACGATGTAGAGCATCGAAACGCTGCCGCGCGGGAGATCGAGGATGGTCATGAGCGCCCGGGTCGAGGCGGCGGAGAAGTCGGTCGTCAGCACCAGGGTGCGCCCGAACGCACGAACAAGGTCTGCGGGGTCCTCGACCGTCTCGAGCAGGCCGAAGCGCACCATGAGCGAGGGCACCCCCGCATTCACGATGACCTCCTCGGACACTGAGCCCGCGATAAGCCGCTCCATCGTGCCCTTACCGTGCGAGCCGCAGACGATTGCGTCGACATTCGCATCCACCGCGAGTCCCAACAACTCCTCTGACGGCTCACTCCCCGTGGCGATTCGCACCTCGACATCGAGACCCGCGGCCGCCAGCGGGGCTGACGCCTCCCGGACCGCCTCACGTGCCCGATCCACCTCCGCAGCGATGACCGGTCCCTCCATGCCGGATGCGTCCACCACATGCCCGAGGACGATTCGCCGCACTCCGAGTGCAGGCAGCCCCACGCCAAAACGGGCGATGAAATCGAAGTGGGGCGTGAAGTCCGCCGGGATGAGCGCGCTGCGAATCATAGGGCCTCCCCTACTCAACCGAGGACAGGTAGTCGGTCCGCCCGTCCATCATCGCCGTGAACGCACCGAACAGGTAGCGCGAATCATGAGGGCCAGGCGCGGCCTCGGGATGGTACTGCACCGCGAATGCAGGTGCGTCGAGCAGGCGGATACCCTCGGTGGTCATGTCGTTGAGGTTGACGTGGGTGAGTTGCACGCGGCCGAAGCGCTCCGATCGCACGACCGGCGCGATGCCGGAGGCGACCCAGGCACCGGCCTCCGACGGGTCGAGGTCGAGGTTGCCCGAATCCTCGGAAGCGAGTGGACCGATCGAGCCAAAGTCCACGCAGAAGCCATGATTCTGGCTCGTCACCTCCACCCGGCCGGAGAGCAGGTTCTTGACCGGCTGGTTACCCCCCCGGTGACCGTACTTGAGCTTGTACGTCGAGCAGCCGACCGCGAGCGAGAGCATCTGGTGCCCGAGGCAGATCCCGAACACGGGGACGGCGCCTATGAGTTCGGTGAGCGTCCCGTACAGGTAGTCGACCGCAGAGGGATCCCCGGGGCCGTTGGCAAGGAAGACACCGTCGGGCGAGTGGGACATGACCTCGGAAGCAGGCGTGGTCGGAGGCACTACGATGACGTCACAGCCAGCCTCGGCCAGACGGCGGAGGATGTTGTATTTGATGCCGGAGTCTAGCGCCACCACGCGATAGCGGGGTGTGGTGGGCAAGACGCCCGTATCGACCGGCAAGCCATCCGGACCCTCACTGCCCCAGCGGTACGGTCGCGTGATCGCAACTTCTGCCACTAGGTCGCGACCGACGAGCCCGGAGGAGGCCGCAGCCTTCGCGACGAGCGAGGACGGCTCGAGGTCTACGGTCGAGAGCACGGCGCGCATCGCACCTGCCTCGCGGATGTGGCGGGTCAGGCGGCGTGTATCCACGCCCTCAATCGCCACTACCCCGTGCCGGGTCAGGAAGGCGCCCATCGTCTCCTCGGCTCGCCAGTTCGACGATATCTTGGAGAGCTCGCGCACGACGAATCCAGCTGCGAAAACGCCGCGCGACTCCATGTCGGCGCCGTTCGCGCCGTAGTTGCCGATGTGCGGCATCGTCATCGTGACGATCTGGCCCGCATACGAGGGATCGGTGATGACCTCCTGGTACCCCGACATAGAGGTGTTGAAGACGATCTCCCCGGCGGTCTCGCCACAAGCGCCACAGGAGCGACCCGTGAAGATGGTGCCGTCTTCGAGAGCCAGCAGAGCGGGGTTGCCTGTCACTAAGTGACCACCTTTCCGTTCTTGAGAGCGAAGCGACCCTCGACGAGCACGTCCGTGGCTTTGCCGAGAAGTGTAGCGCCAAGGAATGAGGAGTTCGACGATTTCGAGACGAACCACTCGCGGGAGACCTCTACCTTAGCCTCAGGGTCAATGATTGTGAGGTCGGCAACCGCTCCCGCCTCGAGGCGAATCGCCGGCAGCCCGAAGGCGGCGCGCGGAGCGTGCGCCATGACGCGCACCAGATCGGGCCAGGCCAGCCGCCCTGGCTGGACAAGGTGCGTAATCAGGAGTGAAAGCGCCGTCTCAAGCCCTGTGGTGCCAAAGGGAGCGAGCTCGAACTCCATCTCCTTCTCATGCCGAGCGTGAGGCGCGTGGTCGGTGGCGATGCAGTCGATGGTTCCGTCGAGCAGCGCTTCGATGAGTATCTCGCGGTCCTTAGTGGTACGCAGCGGCGGGTTCATCTTGAGGTTCGTGTCGTAGGCGCGGTCGATGGCGTCCTCGTCCAGGAAGAGGTGGTGCGGTGTGACCTCGGCAGTGACCAGCACTCCCCTCGCCTTTGCAGCACGTACGAGCTGCGCGGAGCCCGCGGTGGACAGGTGTGCGAGGTGCAGGCGGCATCCGGTCAGATCAGCGATTCGAATGTCGCGCGCCACGGCGACCTCCTCAGCTGCGGCAGGCCACCCGAGCAGCCCGAGTCGGGTCGAGACGACGCCCTCGTTGACCACCCCGCCAGCGACAAGCGACTCGTCCTCGCAATGGCTGACCACCACGGTGCCGAACGCCTTAGCGTAGTCCATAACGCGACGCATCATGCCGGCATCCTGGACGCCGCGCCCGTCATCGGAGAACGCGACGGCACCCTCGGCCACCATGTCGCCGATTTCGGCGATTGATTCGCCGTCCTGCTTCGCTGTCAGCGAGCCCACCGGGTGCACGCGCACCACACCGGTCTCGACGGCCCGCTCCACGAGGAAGCGGACCTTCGAGCCCGTGTCGCAGATGGGAGAGGTGTTAGGCATCGCACAGACCGCCGTGAAGCCACCATGCGCGGCAGCACGGGTACCCGAGGCCACCGTCTCCTCGTCCTCCCTGCCAGGCTCGCGCAGGTGCGTGTGCAAGTCCACCAGACCTGGAACGACGATCTTCTCGGCACACTCGACTGTGACGCCCTTCGGGATAGTCAGGTCCTGGCCGATCTCTACGATGCGACCGTCGCGCACGATCATGTCGGCGACCTCGTCGAGGCTCACCTCCGGATCGACCAGCCGTCCGTTCTTAAGCAGCAGCGCCACCGCTCTCACCTCCCAGCAGCAGGTACATCACGGCCATACGCACTGCCACGCCAGCGTTGACCTGGTCGAGCACGATCGCCCTCGGCGAATCGGCCACTGCCGAGGAGACCTCGACCCCTCGGTTCATGGGCCCGGGGTGCATGACGAGCATCTCGGGCTTCGCGGACGCGAGCCGTGTCTCGTTCATGCCGTAGAAGCGCGCGTATTCGCGGAGCGACGGGAAGGGCATCCCCGCAGCGCGTTCCATCTGGATGCGCAGCATGTAGGCGATGTCGAGCTCTGGCAGCGCCTCGTCAAGCGAGGTCGCGACCTCGGCGCCGAGCACGTCCGGGCGCGCCGGCAACAGTGTGGGAGGCGCGATGATCACCGGCTTCGCACCTACCTTACGCAGCGCGGGCACGAGCGAGCCGGCCACGCGGCTGTGGCAGATGTCACCGACGATACCCACGGTGAGGCCCTCGAGCTTCCCCGTGTGCTGCCGGATGGTGAACAAATCGAGCAGAGCCTGGGTCGGGTGCTGGTTCATCCCATCGCCACCGTTGACCACGTGCGCGTCCATGCACTCGGCGAGCATCTGGGGAGCGCCGGCGTACTTGTGGCGCACGACGATGAGGTCGCATGCCATCGCCGAGAGTGTCTTTGCCGTGTCACGCAGGCTCTCGCCTTTCACCGTGGCTGAGGCCGAGCCCGTCATGTTGATGCCGTCGGCCGAAAGACGCTTGGCGGCGATCTCGAAGGACGTGCGCGTGCGAGTCGACGGCTCGAGGAACAGGTTGATGATCGTGCGGCCACGGAGCGTCGGGAGCTTCTTGATGCGACGCTCGTTGACCTCTTTGAACGACTCCGCCGTGTCGAGGATGGTCGTGATGTCCTCGGCGTTCAGGTCGTCCATCGTCATGATGTGAGGGCTGGAGAGCGGGCTCACTCGGCATCCGCCTCCTCGAGGATCTCCACGGCATCAGCGCCGTCAATGCCAGCGAACCGGGCCTTCACGCGCTCTCTGCGCGATGTCGGGACGTTCTTGCCGACATAATCGGCGCGAATCGGAAGCTCTCGGTGACCGCGGTCGACGAGAACGGCGAGCTGTACCGAGTGCGGCCGCCCGTAGTCCATGATGGCGTCCATCGCAGCACGGATCGTGCGGCCGGTGTAGAGCACGTCGTCGGCGAGCACGATGTGACGGCCCTCGACGTCGAACGGGATGTCGGTGCGGTGCACCTCGGGAGAGAGGCGGGTGGCTACGTCGTCGCGGTAGAACGAGATGTCCACCTTGCCGACGGGAACCCGGACCCCCTCGATGCGCTCGATGCGCTCGGCGAGTCGCTCGGCGAGCTCGGCTCCACGGGTCACGATGCCCACGAGCGCGATCTCCGAGCAGCCCTTGTTGGCTTCGAGGATCTCATGGGCGATGCGCGTGAGCGCCCGGTCGATAGCCTCGGCGTCCATGACGACGGCCTTAGTACGGTACTCCACGGCTGCGTTGCGCCTCCTTCCCGTGCGGGTTGGCCCCGCGCCTTGCCGGTCCCGGAGACAAGAAATGCCTCCTCGCCAGGCGGCAAGAAGGCACATGCAGCGTCGGTCCCGTCTGTCTGGTCGGACCGCATCGTCGCTCTGTTCCCTTGCCGGCCTCACGGGACCGGTCTTAAAGGTCTTCCCGAAGATAGCAGTAGTGCGCGGCGATTCCAAGGGGTGAGATCCGCTGCATGTCGATGAAGCGCTCGGGCGGAGCCAGTCCCGACGTGCTCACTCGCCGCCGAGGAGCACTACACGGTCGAACCCCGCATGTGCGCGAGCATCCGCGGAGAAGAGCGTCGCCCCCGACCCTTCGGCGATCGCTGGCGCGAGCGCATCGTAGAACGAGCAGCCGAGCGACCTGCACTGCTCGAACGCCGCGGTCGCGAGCGCGTCATCGAGCCCGACGACGGTGAGGTCCGCGTTTCGCAGGCTTGCCCACGCGACCTCACCGAGATCCGGACCCCCGTGCCTCACGGCAACGCCCACCACCTCGTGTAGGAAGTGCGCCGCGACCACGATTCGAACGCGGCCTTCCCGATGCTCCTCGAGCAGACCGAGAGCTTCGGCACGCCCGACTTCGGGCTTGATCCACTTCACACCGACCGAGGAGTCGAGGACCACGAGACGTGTCTCGCTCACGGACGGGCACCCTTGCGAGGAGCAGGAGGCTGGTCGGACTCCCCCCGAAGATCGCGCAAGTAGTCGAGGGACGTCCACTCGTCGGCTCCCCAACCTGCCGCGACCTCATCGAATCCCGCAATCGCCTGATCGACCCGGTCCCGGCGAGCTTTCTCATACTCTGCCGACGTGTGAGATGCCACGTAGGCGGCTGCGGCCTCACGGATCACGGCGCTCCGGGTAAGGCCTTCGCTACTCGCGATCTCGTCGATGTCGCGAGTGAGGCTCCCGGGCAAAGAGATGCTGAACTTCTCGACGGCCACCGCGCATCACCTCATGAGTACTACTGCTGGTCGTACCGATGGTACGACCGTTGGCTTGCCACGTCAATGATGCCGACTAGGAGCCTGTCGGGAAATCAGTGCGGAATCGGGCAGTTGGCGGAGGCGGA
>JACUUN010000035.1 GCA_014859265.1 Coriobacteriia bacterium | reverse complement strand
GGCACGTGCTCGGCATCGCCACGCCGGGCGACATGTCGGTCTCCGGTACGAACTCGAACAGCAAGCCCGGCGACCCGCCCGAGCACTCGCTTGCGTTCTACGCGGGCGGGTCGATCCGCTTCCACAACAACGAACTCTTCATCGGCTCGATCGTGGCCGGGCACATCAACATGGGCACCAACAACGTGCACATGGTGACCGACCCCGATCTGCCCGAGTTCTTGCCGGACAGCCTTCCGGGCCGAGACTCGCCAATCCTCACGAAAGGTGCGTGGGCGCGCCAATGAACGAGACATGTTGCATAACATCGGGATATGCGGTTTCATTGATGCGGGGAATCATGTGCGGCGGCCGTCTGATGACGCCGGCATCTCTCCGCGGAGCCGATGCAGCACGAGACGAAGCAGCCTTGACGTAGCACTGGTCGCAGACAGGTAGGGAGGACTCCGTGGGCCTCATCTCAATGGGCTCTGGCGCACCGCCGGTGGGTCTCGACATCGGGACCGACCACGTTCGCGCCGCGGTGCTCAAGTCATCCTCAGCAGCTCCGACACTTGCGGCTTATGCGCGAGGCGACATGCCCATGGGCGCGGTGGTCGACGGAGAGATCGTCGATCCTGCTGCCGTGGCGTCGGCAATCCGCGAACTATGGCGCCAGCCCGGCATCAATGGCCGCGACGTCGTGACAGGCGTCTCGAACCAGAAGGTCGTGGTGCGTCTCATCGATCTCCCGTTCATGGAGCGTGAGGAGTTGCAGGGTGCCATCCAGTACCAGGCACAGGACTACATCCCGATACCGATCGAGGATGCGATCATCGATTTCCAGATCATCGGAGACTACATGACTCCCGGTGACGAACACATGATGGAGGTGCTGCTCGTCGCGGCGCAGCGAGACACGGTCGAAGCGACTGTGGCTGCTGTGGAAGGCGCCGGGCTCCGGCTTGCGAGCATCGACGTCACCTCGTTCGCGATCGTGCGCTCCACGCTCGGGAGTGGGCTCAATGTCTTCTCCGAGGACGAGGAGAGTCCTGGGGAGGCGGTGGCGGTAGTCCACATCGGTTCGGGGCTCACGAACATCGCAGTGGTCGAGCGAGGCGTACCGCGCTTTACGCGCGTCTCGTCTCTCTCCGGCAACCAGTTCACCCAAGCGGTCGGCAACGTCTTGAATCTGACCTTTGACGACGCCGAGCGCCTCAAGATCCGTGCAGGCCTGCCCGAGATCGGCTCTCAGGCTCACGCTGAAACGGCAACGGAGGACTCCGATGCACGCATGGTGCGTGAGGCCCAGGACGCCCTTGAGCGCGAGGTCAACAAATTCATAGCCGAGGTACGCCGTTCTCTCGACTATTACCTCACCCAGACGGCGCAAGCGCGGACGATTCGCCGCATTCATCTGACCGGCAGCAGCGCCCAGCTTGCCCATCTCGGCACGTATCTCGAGAAGGGTCTTCAGGCAGAGGTGGTCATGAGCGACCCGCTGCGCTTCATCCAGGTCGCTTCTTCGGCGAGAGTGCCGGTGGAGGAGGACCGCATGGGTGCGGCCCCGGCCATCGGCCTGGCGCTAGGGGGCGTGATCTAAGTGGTGCGCATAAACCTGCTCCCCCAGGAGATCATCGAGAAGCGACGGTTCGAGCACAACATCAGGTACGTCGTGCTTGGCGGCATCGCGGTGCTAGTCGTGCTGTTTGCGGCGTACGGTCTTCTTGTCTTGCAGGTGGGACAGCGGAACGCCGAGCTCCAGGATCGTCAGCAGACCGCGGCGAATCTCAGGGAACAGGCCGAGGCGTTCCGAATCTTCGAGGAGAAGGAGTCAGACCTCGAGTCACGCCTGCTCCTCGCGGAACAGGCGCTAACCGGTCGAGTCGAGTGGGGCCGCCTTGCCAACGAAGTGTCGCTCATCATGCCGGCCGATGTCTGGGTCGTGACCCTGACCGGCGACGAAGAGCAGGGCGTGACTATGTTCGCTCGTGCGGTCGACAGCGAGACCGATGTGCCCGATGTCGGGCACAAGGCGGTCGCGAAGACGCTCGTCCGGCTCACCGACCTGAACCAGCTCTCAAGCGTGTGGCTGAGCTCGTCGATAAAGACGGAGTACGAGGAGCAGCCCGTGATCGATTTCACCGTGACCACCGCCGTCGAACGTCCGGGCCTTGATGAGGACGCGGATGGTGTGCCTGCCCCGCCGCCAGGGTCCGGCCAGTAGAGAACGGGACGGCAGCGATGAAGCTCTCCTACAGGAACAAGCTCATACTCGCCGGTGCGGCAGCCGTTCTCCTGGCCGTACTGGTCTTCGTACTGCTGGTGCTGCCGCAATTCCAGCGGCTGCGTACGTACGATGATCAGATCGCCGAGGCGGACCGGCAAATCTCCCAGGCGCAGTCCCTGCTGGCCCAGCGCCAGGCGGTGAAGGCACGCTCAGCCGAGACCGAGGCCAAGCGCATCCGGCTCGCCAACCAGATGCCGGAGACACCCGAGCTTCCCTCACTCATCATCGAGTTGCAGGACACGGTCAACGAGGCCGGGCTCGAGTTCGCCTCGCTGACGCCGAGTGAGCCGTCGCAGGCTGAGGCTGGATACTCGGAGATCACGATGGCCATGCTGGTCCGAGGGACCTGGCAAGACACCGTCGACCTGATGCAGCGCCTACCGAGGCTTACGCGCCAGGTCCGTATCGTCGGCTTCAGTACCGCGGTGCAGCAGACCCGCGACAAGGACGAGGATGACGACACGAACGTGGTGGAGACCGGGCTGACGATCCGCGTCTACACGATGCCCGCCGAAATCACGCAGCCGGCGACCTCGCCGGCGCCCGATACCGAGCAGCAGTAGGGTCAGGGAGCCTGCCGTGATGGATCAGATGAGACCAGAAGAGAGCACCACCTCGGCTCCGGCGACCGGTGCTGACGCCGTCGTGGCCGGAAGCGAGACCCCCGCTTCCGGCAGCAGGTCGGTAGTGGTCATCGTGGCGGCCGTGCTCTTTCTGCTCGTTGCGGCCGCTGCAGCTGCGGCCATCTACGTGTTCGTGCTCGGGGCGTCGGACGACGAGGTGCCCGTGCTCACGCCCGGAACCACCCAGGAGACCCCGGCCGCTGCCGCCGCTGAGTCGGATGCGACCGAACCACCGCCAGTCCCGCTCAAGCGCGTGTTCACCTTCCGTGATGTATTCGAGCCGCTTCTCGAACCGCTCCCCGAGCCGGCTTCGACCACAGCGCCCGTGAGTGGATCGGCCACCACCACCACGACTGCATCGGTCAACGATGGCACGCTGACCCTACGTGATGTGGTGGCGGTGGATGGTGAGCCCGCGGCTGTGCTCGCGCTTGACGGCCAGATCTACACGCTGAAGGCTGGCGAGGCGATCTCCGGGACACCGTGGAAGGTGCTGAGCATCAGCGGTCAGACCGTCGTCATGCTCTTTGGAGACGTCCAGGTCACGCTGAGTGTCGGCCAGGGGGTCACCCCGTCCACCAAGTGAGCCTTACTGGTCACGATGGTAGAATCTCTCTACCGGACCCCGACCCGGAGGCTCACATGCGCTACGTCTCATCCGGCGAGTCCCATGGCAGGGCACTCACCGCCATCATCACCGGCGTTCCCGCCGGCGTTCCCGTCGATTCGGCCGCCATCGACGCGGATCTCGTCCGACGGCAGTCGGGCTACGGCCGCGGTGGCCGTATGGCGATCGAGTCGGATCGCGCGCTCATCCTCTCGGGTGTCCGCTTCGGACGCACTATCGGCAGCCCCGTCACGCTTAGCGTAGCGAACCGGGACTGGGATAACTGGACGGATGTGATGGCGCCCCAGGGACCCGCGACATCCTCCGCGCGTGTCACCGCGCCGCGTCCCGGACATGCTGACCTGGCTGGAGTGCAGAAGATCGGCTCCGAGGACTGCCGCGACATACTTGAGCGCGCCAGCGCCCGGGAGACAGTGGCCCGTGTGGCTGCGGGCGCAGTGGCGCGGGCGCTCCTACGCGAGCTCGGCGTGACCATCACCTCGTTCGTTGTGTCCATCGGTGATGTGTCCATGGACATGCCCGCCGAACCATCAGAAATCGACTCGGGCGCCGTCGAGTCGAGCGAGGTGCGCTGCCCCGATCCGGATGCCTCTGCGCGCATGATCGCGGCCATCGACAAGGCGCGGACGGACGGGGAAAGCCTCGGGGGCACGTTCTGCGTGACGACGAAGGGGCTTGTTCCCGGACTCGGTACCTATGCCGAAGCAGCCGGGAGGCTGGACGCGCGGCTTGCGGCGGCGGTGATATCCATTCCGGCCATCAAGGGCGTCGAGATCGGTGACGGGTTTGCCGCAGCGGGCCGTCCGGGTTCCCAGGTCCACGACGAGATCGCATTCAACGAGGCGCGCGGTTTCTACCGTCGCACGAACCATGCGGGTGGGCTCGAGGGTGGCATGACTAACGGCGAGCCTGTCTGGCTGCGCGCTGCGATGAAGCCGATTCCGACCCTCATGCGCCCCCTGGCAAGCATCGACCTCGACACCCACGAGCCGGTGGACGCATCCCGCGAGCGCTCCGACGTGTGCGCGGTGCCAGCGGCCGCGGTCGTCGCCGAGGCCGAGGTTGCGATGGTGCTTGCCGATGCCTACCTTCAGAAGTTCGGATCCGACTGCGTAGATGACATCTCCGCCGCGCTCGCGGCGTACAAGGCGAGGATCGGGCGGTGAGCCACGTCTTTCTCATCGGCTTCATGGGGGCCGGCAAGTCCACCGTCGGGCAGATTCTTGCGGAGCGTCTCGGCCTGCCCTTCGTCGACCTGGACGCCCGCATAACCGAGAGTGCCGGCCGGTCCGTCGTCGAGATATTCGATGTCGAGGGCGAGCAGGGGTTTCGCGGGCGTGAGAGCGAGGGGCTTGCCGCACTGGCACAGGCCCCGTCCTCGGTCGTGGCATGTGGCGGCGGGGTCGTACTGGCGGACGAGAACCGTCGCCTGCTGAAAACGATGGGGTGTGTCATCTACCTGAAGGTGAGCGCCGGCGAGGCTCTCGCGCGCATCGGTGACACGACAGGTCGGCCGCTGCTGGAGCACGGGGATGCTGGTGCGATGGCCCCCACACTGCTTGCGGCGAGGGAGATGCTCTACCGTATGGTTGCAGATGTGATTGTCGATACCAGCGGGCTTAGTGCCGAGGCGGTTGCGGACCAAGTGTTCGATGCTCTCGATGCCGCCCGGCGACAGAATCGTCCGTCATGAGCAGCCCAGTCGGTATCCCAGTGAGCACGGGGAGCGTCTCGTACGAAGTCGTCGTCGATAGCGGGCTTCTCGCAACGACGGGTGAGCGCGTGAGACAGGTGTCCGACGCGCGCTACTGTGCGCTCGCGACCGACGAGAACGTGCACGCCCTCTTCGGCGAGTTGGTCGCGGGATCCCTGCGCGATGCGGGATTCACGGTGGCCGAGGTGGTCGTACCGGCGGGGGAGCGTAGCAAGGCGTGGGACAGGGCAGGAGAGGTGCTCGAACACCTGGCGAAGGCCGGTCTGGAGCGGACCGACCTCGTGGTGGCCCTCGGCGGCGGCGTCATCGGCGACCTTGCGGGCTTCTGTGCCGCCGTCTACCTGCGTGGGATTAACTACATCCAGCTACCCACGACGCTGTTGGCGCAGGTCGACTCCTCGGTAGGCGGCAAGACCGGGGTCGACCTGAAAGCGGGGAAGAACCTTGCCGGATCGTTCAAGCAGCCGTTGCTGGTACTCGCCGACACCGATGTGTTGGCGACACTGCCGTTGCTTGAGTGGCAGAGTGGCCTTGCCGAGGTGGCGAAGGTCGCGATGCTCGCGGGACCCGAACAGGTGGAATGGATGACGCGGCACGCCGACGCGCTTGCCGGGAGGGAGCCCGCCGCTGTGCGCGATGCCGTCCTCTCCGCCGTCGGACACAAGATCGACGTCGTTTCGCAGGATGAGCGGGAGGCGGGTCTGCGCGAAAGCCTTAACTACGGGCACACACTCGGCCATGCGATCGAGCGGGTTGCGGGATACGGATCGGTGCCGCACGGCGTGGCGGTTGCCGAGGGCATGCGATTCGCTGCCCGTCTCGCGTCCCGACTGCTCGGTGCGCCGGCCGAGACAGGTGCGGTGCAGGATGCCATGCTCGATGCGCTCTGCATCGCGCGACCGTCATACCCGGGCGACGTCGACGCGCTCGTCCGGGCGATGCACGCTGACAAGAAGGCTAGGTCAGGTACGGTGCGCTTTACGCTCGTGCCCGAGCCCGGCAGCTATGTCGCGGTTCCCGTCGGAGATGACGTGCTCGCGGCGGAGTTGCGCGGCTGGATTGACCATTCGAATGAGAGGGGATGAAGTCGCCGTGGCAAAGGTGCTCATCGTCAACGGGCCTAACCTGAACCTGCTCGGAACCCGCGAGCCGGAAGTTTATGGCGCTGTCACGCTCGAAGACATCGAGGGACTCGTGGGGGAGCGGGCCCGGCTCCGCAACGCGGATGTCTCCTTCTTCCACTCCAATCACGAGGGCGCAATCGTAGATACGCTTCACGAGGCCGTCGGTACGTACGACGCAGTAGTCTTCAACCCGGGCGCGTTGACTCACTACTCGTATGCACTCCGGGATGCTGTCGCATCGATAAGGATTCCCGTGGTCGAAGTGCACCTGAGCAACATCGCAGCCCGCGAGGAGTTCCGCGCCACCAGCGTCATCGCACCCGCGTGCACGGGTCAGATATCCGGGTTCGGGCCGGACTCGTACCTGCTCGGGCTCGAGGCAGCGCTTGCTGTGCTGAGCAGGCGCCCGTGAATGCGGACGCCCGGCTGGCTGCACTGCGGCGGCGTCTGGCAGACTCGGAGGCGGAAGCACTGTTCGTCACGTGCGTTTCGAACGTCGTCTACCTGACCGGGTTCGATGGCGTGTTCGACGCCGATGCGAGCGCTGCGTGTCTCGTCACGCGTGACGAGGCACGCGTCTACACCGATTCGCGTTATGCGGAGGCTGCGGGCTTGGCTTCACAGGGGACGGCGTGGTCGGTGACCGTGAGCGCGAACTCGCTCGATGCACGTATGTGCGAAGACCTCACGGGAGCGGGGGCACGCGTGCTCGCGTTCGAGACGTCCCTGACCTACGCTCGCCATCGCGTCTTGTCGGAGCATTCGGGGGCGCGACTTCTCGCCACCGAGCAGTGGGTCGAGGAGTTACGCGAGGTCAAAGAAGCCGCCGAGCTCGAGCGCATCTCAGGGGCGGCGGCGCTCACCGATCGTGCCTTCGAGCACATCCTGGGCGTCCTGGCACTGGGCATGACCGAGTCCGAGGTTGCTGTGGAACTGGAGTCCTTTATGAGACGCAACGGATCTGAGGGTGTGGCCTTTCCGAGCATTGTTGCGAGTGGCCCCAATTCCTCCAGGCCACACGCCTCGGTGACCGATCGCCGTATCGAACGTGGAGATGCGCTCACCATGGATTTCGGAGCTCGCATCGGCGGCTACTGTGCGGACATGACCAGGACGGTCGTGATCGGGAAGGCGACCGAAGAGTTCCAGCGCGTCTACGAAGCGGTGCGCGCCGCCAACATCGTGGGCAGGGAGGCGATGCGCGCTGGCGTGCCCGGCGTCGACATCGATCGGGCAGCACGGGACTCGCTCGACGCCGTCGCGCTCGGAGAGCACTTTGGTCATGGACTCGGTCACGGCGTGGGGCTTGACGTGCACGAACTGCCTGTGGTTTCGCCGCGGGATACGCGCCCGGTGCCGGTCGGCGCGGTCGTGACCGTCGAGCCCGGCGCATATCTGGAAGGCCGATTCGGTGTTAGAATTGAGGACTTGGTAGTTATCGAAGATGGCGGGTGCCGCACGCTCACGGCGTCGCGGCGCGACCTCATCGAGGTCTGACCCGTTGCATTGACGGAAGGGTAATCGGGCATGGCTGTCTCTACGAACAACCTTAAGAACGGCATGTGCGTCATGCACGATAGCAAGATGTGGATCATCGTCGAGTTCCAGCACGTCAAACCCGGCAAGGGCGGCGCATTCGTGCGCACCAAGCTCAAGGAGCTCAGGACGGGCCGCGTCGTGGACGTGACGTTCCGCGCCGGTGAGAAGCTTGAGGATGTTCGCATCGAAACCAAGCGCATGCAGTACCTCTACAACGATGGAAGCGCATTCCACTTCATGGACGCCGATTCGTATGAGCAGTTCGAGCTCGCGGGTGAGTTCGTCGGCGATGCGGCGCAGTGGCTGTCAGAGAACGATGAGGTTCAGGTCGTGTATGCCGGCGGGGAGATGATGGGTGTCGAGCCGCCAATGTTCGTTGAGCTTGAGGTCACTGAGACCGAGCCGGGCTTCAAGGGCGACACCGTTCAGGGCGGCACGAAAACCGCGACGCTCTCGACCGGTGCCGTCGTACAGGTTCCTATGTTCGTGGAGACCGGCGATCGCCTGAAAGTCGACACACGCGACGGGCGCTACATCACCCGCGTCTAGCGTGCTCAGATATACTGTCCTGACCGACCGCAGTGCTGACCGACCGAGCATCCGCTTCCGGCCGCGGCCTCACCGCCCGCCTCGCCGTTGAGAGGGGACGATGGTATGCGACCCGTGCACATAATGGACACCACCCTGCGAGACGCCCACCAGTCGTTGTGGGCGACACGCATGCAGGTTGCCGACATGCTGCCCATCCTTGGCAAGATGGACTCCGTGGGCTACTGGTCGCTCGAGGTCTGGGGCGGCGCGACGTTCGACGCGGCCCTGCGCTTCCTCAACGAGAATCCATGGGAGCGGCTTCGTGTCATCAAGAAGTACTGCCCGCGTACGCCGCTCCAGATGCTGCTACGCGGCCAGAACCTCGTGGGCTACCGTCACTACTCGGACGAGATCGTCACGCGCTTCGTGCATGCCAGCAAGCGCAACGGCATCGACGTCTTCCGGATCTTCGACGCGCTCAACGACATCCGCAACGTTGAGGTCTCGGCGGCGGCGGTCAAGGAGTGCGGCGGGCTGTTCGAAGGTGCGATCAGCTATACCGTGAGCCCGGTGCACACGCTCGACTCCTACATCGAGTACGCGCTCGAGCTCAAGGAGCTGGGCGCTGACACTATCGCCATCAAGGACATGGCCGGCATGCTCACGCCTTTCCGCACCGAGAAGATGGTGCGTGCTCTCAAGGACGAGGTCGGGCTGCCGGTGCACGTGCACTGCCACTACATCGGCGGCATGGCGCCCATGAACTACCTCAAGGCCGCCGAGGCTGGTGCGGAGATCATCGACACAGCCGTGGTCGCAGTGGCGTTCGGCAGTAGCCAGCCGGCCGTCGAGATGATCGTCGCGGCTCTCAAGGAGAGCCCGTACGACACCGGCCTCGATCTCGATCTGCTCTTCGAGATCGCCGAGTACTGGGAGGACGTCCGCCGACGCAAGAAGCTCAAGCGCGGGGTGACCTCGCTCATGCACATGGAGGTCTTCAGTCACCAGGTGCCCGGCGGCATGCTCTCCAACCTCGTCAGCCAGCTCGAGCTACAGAAGGCGGGCGAGCGGCTGCCCGATGTCCTCAAGGAGATCCCCAAGGTACGTGCCGAGGTCGGCTTCCCGCCGCTTGTCACGCCGCTCTCCCAGATCGTGGGCACCCAGGCTGTCATCAACGTGCTGACTGGCAAGCGCTGGGCGGTCGTCCCCCAGGAGATGAAGGACTACATCAGGGGCCTGTACGGCAAGGCTCCCGGTTCGATGGATCCCGAGATCGTTGCGAAGGTCCTCGGCAAGGATGAGCCGCTCGCGCCCGATGTGCGACCGGGCTCCCTCGTCACTACCACGTACGCTGAGATGGAAGCCGAGATCGGAGACCTCGCCCACAGCGAGGAGGACGTGCTCATGTACGCTCTCTTTCCGAACGAGGCGCGCAACTACCTTACGCTCCATCAGGAGGGCGCCGAAAGTGCTGTGTT
Organism: Coriobacteriia bacterium; assembly: GCA_014859265.1. Classification (GTDB taxonomy): domain Bacteria; phylum Actinomycetota; class Coriobacteriia; order Anaerosomatales; family SLCP01; genus SKKZ01. Next base: position 9,989 of record JACUUN010000035.1, on the reverse strand, counting down.
CATGATGGGCGAGGAGATCGATACTGTCAGGGAGGAAGATTCCGTGGACGTTAATCAAATCAGAGAGCTCATCAAGATTGTTGAGATGAGCGACGTGAACGAAGTCGTGGTCGAAGAGGGCGGCGCAAAGGTCGTCGTACGCAGAGGAGTTTCGAGCGCATACGTCGAGTCGGCAGTGGCAGCCCCCGCCCCGGCTTCCGCCCCGGCAGACGATGCGTCCGCGGCGCCTCCCACCGACGTTGCCGTGAGAGACGACGTTGCGCGCCCCGCGAGCTGGAAGAGCGTCATCGCGCCGATGGTCGGCACGTTCTACCGCTCGCCGTCCCCCGGGGCTGATCCCTTCGTCAACGTCGGTGATTCGGTCGAGGAGGGACAGACTATCTGCATCCTCGAGGCGATGAAGCTGATGAACGAAATCACCGCCGAGGAACCGGGCGTGATTCGGGAGATAGGGGTCGGCGACGCCGAGGCTGTCGAATACGGTACCGTGCTCTTCTACTACGAACCGCTCGGGTAGGCTATGTTCAAGAAGATCCTCATCGCGAACCGCGCCGAGGTGGCGTTGCGCATCATCCGTGCGTGCAAGGAGATGGGCATCGCCACCGTCGCAGTCTATTCCGAGGCCGACCGGGACTGTCTGCATGCGCGCATGGCCGACGAGGCCGTCTGCATCGGCCCGCCGCCGAGCATACAGAGCTATCTCAGCATGCCCGACATCATCTCGGCCGCGCTCACAACCGGCGCCGAGGCGATTCACCCCGGCTACGGGTTCCTCGCCGAGAACGCACGCTTCGCCCGTGCCGTGGCCGACTCGGGGCTCACCTTCATCGGGCCTTCGCCCGAGGCCATCGAGCGCATGGGAGACAAGGCCGTCGCACGGCAGACCATGATGGAGGCAGGCGTGCCCTGTGTCCCGGGCTCGGACGGCCCGGTCGAGACCGCCGAGGAAGCTTTGGCCTTTGCCGAGCGAGCGGGCTTTCCCGTGGTCATCAAGGCTGCGGCAGGTGGTGGTGGCAAGGGGATGCGCGTGGTCGCGGATCAATCTGTGCTTGCGTCCCAGTTCACTGCAGCGCGCAATGAGGCCGCGGCGGCGTTCGGTGACGACTCGGTCTACATCGAGCGCTACCTCCAGCGGCCGCGCCACATCGAGTTCCAGATCCTCGCTGACACGCACGGCAACGCTGTCCACCTCTTCGAGCGCGATTGCTCGATTCAGCGCCGCCACCAGAAGCTCATCGAGGAGGCGCCGAGCCCGGCGCTCACGCCCGAGCTCCGGGAGACGATGGGCGAGGCGGCACTGCTGGCGGTCCGGGCGGTCGACTATGTGAACGCCGGCACGGTCGAGTTTCTGCTCGACGCTGATGGCTCCTTCCACTTCATGGAGATGAACACCCGCGTCCAGGTCGAGCACCCGGTCACGGAGCAGATCACGGGGGTGGATATCGTCAAGGAGCAGGTTCGTATCGCGGCCGGCGAGCCCATGAAGCACGCGAATCAGAACACCGTTGAGCTGCGCGGTCACGCGATAGAGTTTCGCATCAATGCCGAGGACCCGGCGCATGACTTTCGCCCGCATCCGGGCGTTGTCACGGTTTACAACCCGCCTGGCGGACTCGGTGTGCGCGTGGACAGCCACCTCTACTCCGGGTATCGCGTGCCTCCGTACTACGACTCGCTCCTCGGTAAGCTCATCGTGTGGGGCGAGACCCGCGACGAGGCCGTTGGGCGTGCCCGCCGTGCGCTCGACGAGTTCATCATCGTCGGCATCCCGACTACGGTCCCGTTCCACCAGGCGGTCGTCGAGACCGAGGCGTTCTCGACAGGGGACGTCTATACTGACTTCGTCGACACACACATGACCGAGATACTCGGCCGGGCCGGAGACGAGGTGTGAGATGAGCGATGAGATCGTGCTTGACGGTATGAAGATAGCCCCTTCGGTCCTCGACACGATAGTCACCATGGCTGTCGAGGGTGTCGAGGGTGTCGCATTCTCTTCGTCGGGTCAGGGCATCGGCGGACTGATGAACCGTGCGGCTGGCAAGGCGGTCGAGTTCGTCCTGAACGACGCGGGTGAGGTCTCGGTGTGCGTGCACGTGACGGCGGTCTACGGCACGCCGCTCATGGAGATAGGCAAGAAGGTGCAGGCCGAGGTCGCAGACGCGATCAGGAGTCAGGTCGGCGCCACAGTCTCCTCGGTCGATGTCTTCATCGACGGTATCGAGTTTCCCGCGTGAGCGCGGGCGATCGAACGGCGTTTCCGGCGGACAGGATGCAAGAGCGCAGCAGGGCGCGCCTCCAGGCGCTACAGATTCTCTATCAGAGCGACATCACAGGGGTGCTCCCAGTGTCGATTCTCGCCAATGGGTCATACAACACCGAGGACGGCGAGCCTTCCGATTTCTGCCGCTCTCTTGTGGCGGGCACACAAGACCACGCGGAGGAAATCGACGAGGCCATCGGCCGGACGTCGAAGCACTGGACGGTCTCGCGGATGCCGCTTGTTGACCGCAACATCCTGCGGCTCGCCACCTATGAGATACTTCACTGCGACTCGATCCCGGTCTCGGTATCGATCAACGAGGCCGTTGAAATGGCTAAGACGTACGGTGGCGAAGACTCGTCGCGGTTCGTTAACGGAGTGCTCGGCCGCATCGCCGAGATAGTCGGACAGGGAATCGACGAGGACGACGTGGATGGCTGACGAGCGCTACAACTTCGCACAAGCCCGCGTGCGGCTCGAGGAAATCGTCGCGGAGGTACGCAAGAAGGATACCTCGCTCGAGAAGAGCCTCGACCTGCTCGAGGAAGGCGTGCGCCTTGCGAACTCCTGTACCGAGCTTTCCGACCATACCGAGTGGCGCAGCGTCGCCGAGGAGCAGGCTGTCGCCGAGGAGCAGACGGCGGTCACCGTGTCGGAAGATGGCAGAGAGGACGCTAGCCCCTCTGATTCCGGGGCCGAGATGGAGGCTCGGAACGCGAAGGAGGCGTCCGAGGCGGCCCGTGAGGCTTCCCCGGAGGAGTAACGCCCTGGTGACGGCGCACACCTGCGCTTTGCTCGCGCTTCCGCGCAGTATTATCCTAAAAAGAACGGCTTGCTGGAGCGGTCCGGCACGCACGACGCGGGAGATGACCATTCTTTGAGCGATGATCGCATCCTAGACTCCATCGACTCACCGGCTGCACTGGGCGGTCTCGATGACGCTTCGCTGGAACAGCTTGCCAGGGAAATCCGCGAGACACTGGTTACGACCGTCTCGTCGACCGGCGGCCATCTCGCGCCGAACCTCGGCGTCGTCGAACTGACACTCGGTCTCCACCTCGCTCTGAACTGCCCGTCGGACAAGATCGTTTGGGACGTCGGGCACCAGTCCTACGTGCACAAGCTGCTGACGGGTCGTCGCGAAGGGTTCTCGACTCTGCGCCAGTATGGCGGCATCTGCGGCTTCCCGAGGCGCAGCGAGAGCCCATACGACGTATTCGACACGGGTCACGCCTCGAACTCGCTCTCGGTGGCACTCGGCCTGGCGGCTGCCCGCGATGCGGCCGGAGGGTCCGAGACGGTATGCGCGGTCATCGGCGACGGGTCGATGACGGGCGGGATGGCATTCGAGGCTCTCAATCACATCGGGCACCTCGGCACCCGGATGATTATAGTGCTGAACGACAACGAGATGTCGATTGCGGAGAACGTCGGTGCGTTGGCGAGCTATCTGGCTCGCGTGAGACTCGATCCACGGTACAACCGGCTGCGCGATGACGTCGAGAGCGCGCTGGCTCGCACGAAGATCGGGGCTGCCATGGTGGCCGCCGGCGAGGCAGCCAAGGAGTCGGTGAAGCAACTGCTCGTGCCTGGCATGCTCTTCGAGGAACTCGGCCACAAGTACGTCGGTCCTATCGACGGCCATGACATCCACGCCGTCGAATCAGCCATCACGCGGGCGATGAAGGTCGACGGGCCCGTCATCATCCATGCGGTCACCCGCAAGGGTCAGGGCTACGCGCACGCCGAGGACAAGCCGGACACGTTCCACGGCATCAGCCCCTTCGAGATTGCGACCGGGCAGGTCAACGGGTCGGGAGGCCCGATGTCCTACACGGAAGCGTTCAGCCATGCGCTGGTGCTGGAGGCGGCTCGCGACGAGCGCGTCGTGGCTATCACGGCCGCAATGCCATCGGGTACCGGCCTGGATGCGTTTGCTGCCACCTATCCCGGCCGCTTCTTCGATGTCGGTATCGCCGAGCAACATGCGGTAGGACTTGCCGCGGGACTCGCCGCGGGTGGGCGGGTTCCTATCGTGGCCATTTACTCGACCTTTCTCCAACGAGCATACGACCAGGTCATCATGGACGTTGCACTCCAGAACCTCCACGTCGTCTTCTGTCTCGACCGTGCGGGCCTGGTGGGAGAGGACGGTCCGACGCACCACGGCGTGTTCGATCTCACCTATCTCAGGTCGGTCCCTAACCTGATGGTTCTCGCGCCCGCCGATGAGGTCGAGCTTGCCCACATGCTCCACACTGCGATCGAAGCTGACGGGCCGGTCGCCATTCGCTACCCGCGGGGCAAGGGCGTCGGGCTTCCTCTACCCGACGAACCCGTTGTTCTAGAGGCCGGGAGGGCCGAGGTCCGGCGCAGGGGGACCGACGTGGTGCTCGTCGCTGCTGGCCGGATGGTTGGTGCCGCTCAGGCCGCAGCGGACCTTCTCGAGACGGACGGCGTCTCCGCAAGCGTCGTGAACCTCCGGTGGATCAAGCCTCTCGATCTCGAGACTGTGTCGTGGGCCGCCTGTTCACACCGTCTCGTGGTAACGGTCGAAGAGAACACAGGCATCGGCGGCGTTGGGGGGGCGGTCCTCGAGGCGCTGTCGGATCTGGCGATCGAGGTGCCGGTGCTACGCCTCTCCATCCCGGACTGCTTCGTCACCCATGGTGCGATGGACAAACTTCTGGCCGAGGTAGGCCTCACCGCGGAGGGCATTCGCGGCGCGGTGCTCGGCAGGATCGAAGGACTTCCGGAACACGCCGCTCACGCCGAGGACACCGATGGTCCGGCAGCGAGCAGACGTCGCTCTCGTTGAGAGGGGCCTGTTCCCCTCACGAGAACGAGCTCGCGCGGCGATCATGGCCGGTGAGGTGTGTGTTGGCGGGGAGCCGCTGCGCAAGGCCGGCGAGATGGTCGATTCCGATGCGCTGTTCGAGGTAGCAGAACTCCCCGTGTACGTGTCGCGCGGTGGGCACAAGCTCGCTGGCGCGCTCGAGAGGTTCGGTGTGGACGTGAGGGGCGTGAGGGCGCTCGACGTGGGCGCATCCACGGGCGGGTTCACCGACTGCCTGTTGCAGCAGGGCGCGGCCCAGGTCACCGCCCTCGACGTGGGCTACGGTCAACTGGCGTGGCGGCTGAGACAGGACGAACGGGTCCGCGTGCTCGAGCGTACGAACATCCGCTCCGTGGAACCGGAGTTGCTGGAAGGACCGTTCGACGTCGTCGTCGTCGACGTGTCGTTCATCAGTCTCGCCAAGGTGCTCCCCCACATCGTGCCGCTCCTGGCCGAAGGAGGAGACCTCGTCGCTCTGGTCAAGCCTCAGTTCGAAGCGGGTAAGGGCCGTGTGGGAAAGAAAGGTGTTGTGCGCGACCCTGCGGTTCACGAGGACGTGCTGAGGTCGGCGATGCATGCAGTAGGAGAGCATGGTCTTGTAGTCCGCGACCTGACGTGGTCGCCGTTGCGAGGCCCCGAGGGTAACATTGAGTTCTGGTTGTGGGCCGCGCGCGGAGGAGATATCGCAGCGGCCGACCCCGCCGACGTTGTCAGCGGGGCCCATGCCGAGCTAGGAGAGTGACCGTGCGCGTCCTGCTCGTTCCGAATCCGGCTAACCCGGCGGCGGTCGCGTCAACGGCCGACCTGGCCGCCTGGCTCACGACGACCGGCTTCGAGCCGGTTCTCACCGCAGACGATGCGTCAGGGTGCGATCTTGAGGCCCTCGGCGTGTCGCCGAGGGAGATCGGCGAGCCGACTCTCGTCGTGGCACTCGGCGGTGACGGCACCATACTGAAGGCCGTGCATCTTCTGGGACCGGTCGAGGTTCCTATCCTCGGGGTGAACCTCGGCAGGCTCGGTTTCATGGCGGGCACGGGAGCGGAGCACATCAGGGAGGCCGTGGCGGCGGCTCTCGCAGGGGAGGGCCGTGTCGAACGCCGTTCGACACTTGCGGTGACGGTGCAGATGGACGGGCGTGTGGTCGGCCGCCATCGCGCCCTGAACGAGGTCTACGTCGGCCGCGGCGCGTCGATGCGCGTCATCGATATCGAACTCATGGTGAACGGGATACTCATCTCGCGCATGCGCTGTGACGGTATCGTCACAGCCACCGCGACCGGATCAACAGCGTACGCGCTCTCAGCCGGTGGGCCAATCGTCTCACCGGACGTCCCGTGCGCGGTGGTCGTGCCTGTTGCGCCGCACACGATCGCGGCGCGCACTATCGTAGTGAACGCCTCGGACAGGGTGGAGATCCACCTTCCCAATCCTCAACGCCGTGAGGCGTGCGTATCCGTAGACGGCAAGCTTGAGCCATGTCGGCGTGACATCGAGTCGGTGACCGTGGTGCGAGGAGAACACGACGTGCTTCTCCTGAAACTCGATGGCAGGGACTTCTACGAGGTCGTCCGCGCCGAGTTCCTGAGGGGATAGCGGTGCTCGAGGAAGTTCACGTCAGCAACCTTGCGCTCATCGACGAGGCGTGGATCGAGTTGGTTCCAGGGATGACGGTTCTCACCGGTGAGACAGGCGCGGGCAAGACCGCACTCGTCGGGGCCTTGAAGCTCCTTCTCGGCGAGCGTGCGGACTCGGGGATGGTGCGCTCAGGCGCGTCGGAAGCGGTCGTCGAGGGACGGTTTCGCATCGACGGTGCCGAGGTGGTCGCACGCCGCAGGCTCACGGCTGACGGGCGTTCGCGTTGCACGCTCGACGGCTCGATGGCGACCGTGGGGGAGCTCGCGCGGGTGCTCGGCCCCCTCGTCGACCTGCACGGGCAGCACGAGCACCAGGCACTACTGACCCCCGGTCGTCACACTGTGTACCTCGACCGCTACATCGGAGATGAGGCGGGCGGCGCACTTGCGCGGTACCGTGCAGCCCGCGAGGCGTACGCCGCAGCGGAATCGGAACTCGGACGATTGACCGCCGAGCTTGCGGACGCGGAGCGCCGGGCGGACTACCTGCGCTTCGTGCTCGAGGAGATCACGGCCGTCGACCCGGCTCCCGGGGAGGACGAAGAGCTCGAGAAGCGCCTCCCGGCGCTCATGCACTCGGAGAAGCTCGCGGAAGCCGCCCGTGCCGCTCACACTCAGGTGCGCGGAGACGGCGGTGCGGTCGACTCCATCGCCGCCGCGCTGGGGATGCTGCAGCGTGTCGAAGGCCTTGACCCGGCGCTCGACGCCCTGGCGGAGCGCCTGGTCAGCGTCTCGGCCGAGTTCGACGACGTCGGCGAGGAGATGCGAGCGTACGCGGACACGCTCGAGCACGACCCCGGCGTACTGGACGAAGTGCAGAGCCGACTGGCGACCCTCTCCGGCCTCAAGAAGAAGTACGGCCCCTCACTCGAGCTGGTTTTCGAAGCGCGGGATGATGCGACGTCGCGTCAGGCTGCCGTCGAGACGGGCGACGCCGAGATCGGTCGGGCACGCGAGCGGATCGAAGCTGCCCGCGCCGAGCTTACCCATGCGGCTGACCGGCTCATCGCCTTGAGACACGAGAGGGCCGACGGGTTCACCGAGGCTCTTGCCGCGGCGATCGACGGCCTCAACATGGCCGGTGCCCGCTTCGAAGTTGCGTTCGAGGAGCTGGAGTTCGCTTCGTGGGGTCCGGATGGACCGGAACGGGTCGAGTTCCGCTTCGCTCCGGCCGAGGGCGAGATGGCGCGCCCGCTCGCCAAGATTGCCTCTGGGGGAGAGATCTCCCGTGTCATGCTTACTCTGAAGTCCGTGCTCGGCAAGGTGGACGACGTGCCGGTTCTCGTTTTCGACGAGGTTGATGCGGGTATCGGCGGCGTGACCGGTCTCGCAGTCGGCGCCCGGCTCGCAGGGCTGGCCGAGAACCGGCAGGTGCTGGTGGTGACCCACTTGCCCCAGGTGGCAGCATACGCGGTGCACCACCTCGTGGTGCATAAGACCGTGACCGACGGCAGGACGGTCACGATGGTCGAGCCGGTCGACGGCGATAGACGGGTCGCCGAGATCGCCAGAATGCTCTCGGGGAGCGATACCGATGCGAGTTTCGCGCACGCTGACGAACTGCTCGGCCAGGTAGCGGAGCTCCTGGACGAGGCGGCCCGATGAGGTACCGGGGGACGGCGCGCCTGGACAGGCGCACGAAGGACTTAGTCAAGCGTCTCAGTCGTGACGACATCGCCATAATCGATCACGTCGACATGGACCGGGTGAGTGCGGAGGGCTTACTCGAGACCGGTGTCGAGGTAGTCGTGAACGCATCGCGCTCGATCTCCGGCGCCTATCCGAACGTCGGCCCGCTGTTGCTTGCCCGTACCGGTGTGCAGATCCTGGATGCCGTGGGGCTGGAGGTCTTCGACCGCGTCAAGGAGGGCGATGCCGTCGAGGTCGCTGGCGAGGAGCTGTTTCTGGACGGCCAGGTCGTGGCTACTGGCGAGCGATTGACCGTGAGCTCGGTCGAGTTTGCCATGGAGCAGGCCAAAGCCGGACTCGGTGACCAGCTGGACCGCTTCGCCCGCAACACCCTCGAGTTCCTCGAACGCGAGAAGGCGCTGCTTACCGAAGGAGCAGGGGTTCCCCAGACAAGGACCGTGATGAGCGGCCGCCACGTTCTCGTGGTCGTACGCGGGCATGACTACCGTGAGGACCTGCGGGCTCTCACCCCGTATGTCCGGGAGGTAAGGCCCGTCCTTATCGGCGTCGATGGAGGAGCGGACGCGATCCGTGAAGCGGGGTTCGCTCCGGACATCATCGTCGGCGACATGGATTCGGTGAGCGATGCAGCGCTCACGAGCGGAGCCGAACTCATCGCGCATGCCTACCCCGACGGGGGATGTCCCGCGATGGAGCGCATCTCGGCTCTTGGCCAGGACGCCATAGCGTGGTCGATCGGTGCGACAAGCGAGGACCTCGCGCTGCTGCTGGCCTACGAGTCCGGCGCCGATCTCATCGTTGCGGTCGGTACACACGCGAACCTGGTCGAGTACCTCGACAAGGGACGCAAGGGTATGGCATCTACGTTCCTGGTGCGCCTCAAGGTCGGGCCGAAGCTCGTGGATGCGAAGGGCGTGAACAAACTCTACCGGACGTCGGTGGGTCCGACGGACCTCATGCTGCTCGCCGGGGCGGCTCTCATCGTCGTCTCGGTCATAATCATCATCTCACCGATGGCGCGCTCGATGCTCGAGCTCGTGCTCCTGCGCATGCGCGCGTGGATCGGCATCTGAAAGACACCGGCTAGGGAGTCCGAGCATGTACAACCTGAGATACCACATAGCATCACTCGTAGCCGTCTTCCTCTCGCTGTCCATCGGGCTGCTGCTCGGCACGATCGTGGTCGAGCGGGGAATGCTTGACCGCCAGAAGGAGAGCATCGTCCAGAGCCTGCAGGAGGAGTTCCGCACCTTGAGCGAGGAGAACAACGAGATGCGAGAGGCGCTCTCCTCGCGGGAGGACCTCGTTGACACGCTGCTCGAAGCCGCCGTGGAAGGGTCACTCGAGGGTCGCACGGTGCTGATCTTGGCGAGCACCGGACGTGCCGACGGGCTGAGAAACACCACGGACGCAATCAGGAATGCGGGTGGAACGCCGGTGACGCTCCTGCTCTCCGCCGGATTGCTCGGTGCGGGTGACGCTGCTGTTTCATCGGTGGTCACCGACACGATCGGTCCGATCGAGCCCGATGCCCTCCTCGACGAGATGGCAACAACACTCGCGGCCGAGTGGTCGTCACCGGGCGAGGCGCGACCTCTGACCGAGG
>JACUUN010000034.1 GCA_014859265.1 Coriobacteriia bacterium | reverse complement strand
TACAGCGGAGCTGCGGCGAGTCCCAATAGGTACCAACGAGTACCAACAGTCACCAGGTATTTGGGCGACAAATCGGGCGACAAATCTGAGGATGTCGAGCCAGCCGCGAAGCACCTGGTCCTCCGGACCGTCAGCTCTCCTGCAGCCATCCGGAAATCGGCGTCCACGTCTTGCCGAAGTCGGCACCGCTGGCCGCCGCGACGGAAGCGGGCATCACGAATGCGGCGATAGCGTCGGCGACCTCTTGGAGATCCTCCGGCAGGTCAGTCACTGGCTCCGAGAACCCCTTCCGATACGTGTCCCACATCCGTGACGTCTCCGGCTGCCCGGTATACTCGCGCGTAAGCTCCGCAGGCGTCTCGGCTGGCAGCTCGGTCTCTCGGCGCTCGAACGTCGCGCGCATGGCGTCGACGAGATCTTGACCATCGAACTCCAGGGTGCGTGAGAGCATCCAGATGTCGTGGTAGTCCTTCATCCGGCTGTTAGCTAGACCGATCTCGATCATCGCCTGGAACTTTTCGGCGATGGCGGTGGCGGGTTGGTAGGCGAGGATCCTCGGAGACTCGTCCTGCAGCAGAACGGGGTAGTCGACCCAACCAGGATCCGGCACGACGGCGTCATCGATCCCGACGTCGAGCCGCAGGACGAACCGCGCCCCGCCCAAGTCCCCTGCAACCTTCACGCGGACGCCGGGATACCGATCCTCGACGGTGATGGGCTCGGCGTGAATCTCGGAGTCGAACGCGAGGCCATCGTCGAGCTGGATCGAGAGGCACTCGGCGACGATGCCACGGATCGCCTCCGGGGTGTTGTCGACGCGCCCGAGAAAGTCGATGTCGCGGGTCGGCCGCGCGACGGCGGCGTCCCACACGCGCAACATGACGGCACCCTTAACCACGAGACGATCCGACCACTGCGTCTGCGACAGTCGGAACAGGAACCGCTCCATCGCGTAGTAGAGGACCGCCTGCTGAAAGTCCAAGCCCAACTCCGTGGCTCGAGCCTTCAGGCGGCGGCGTATCTCGATCGGAGTCGGGTCGCTCACATCAGTGCCTGAAGATAGGGGCGAATGACCTGCTCCACGCGGTCGACCTTGGCGTAACGCATCACCTGCGCAGGCGTCGCCCGGCGAGAACGGATCGTCTCCTGCAGCGCCTCGATGGCCACGTCCTGTCCAATGCGATTGCGGTACTTGAAGCAGTCGGCGACGGTCTTGGCCAGATCGAACACGCGGATGGGCGTTCCGTCCATGTCGTGCTCTTCGACGCCGGCCGCCATGGCCTCTGCGCTCATCGAGAACCGCTCGATGCGCGGGTAGGCGATCCTCGGCGCCTTGACTCCCCGGGGCAGCGCGATCTGTACCGCGGCCGGGATCTGCGTGCCAATTCCGTGGAACTCGAGCGCGCTCACCAGACAGAGGACGGCGCGGGGGACACGCCTCAGGACGGCGGCGACGCTGGGGTATGCGGGCAGCGGCATTGCGGAAAGATGGTAGACCCCCCGGGAGAGCGGTTCGACGAGACCGGCGTCACGCATCCAGTACAGCGTGCGCTCTTCGATACCTGCAGCAAGCGCCTCGGAGGTGCCGAGCACTCCGCCAGCACGTTCGAATGCGGCGGTCGCGCGTGCGAGTTCCATGTCCGAAGGTGTCCTCATAGCATATAAGTTACCACAGTTCCGGACAACTGTAGTCATTTTTATGCCAACTCAATTTGGGCGACAAATCGGGCGACAAATCTGGGGCGCGATCCCGGCATGAGCGCCTCAGTCAAGTCCGGGGCGTTTCAAAGGGTAGAATGCGAACCACCGGTTTCCACCACTCCTTCAGGAGAACAACATGTCACCATCCATTCCCCCCAAGGTGGAGCAGCGCCTCTTCGCCGCAGATCCGCTCGACGCCGAAGGAATCCTCCGCGTCGAGACCTCCATCGGACTGGAGCCCTTCGCGGAGTCACGCACTCTCGTCAACGCGCGTACTCTGCTAGCCGCCCTCTTGGAGCAGCCCGCGAAGGCGACGAGCGAGCTGAAGAACCTCAACCGGGCATTCGTGAAACGCATGACGGAGGAGATGGCGTGGCCTCCGGGGTACTCCGAGCAGGTGTGGCGGCACAATCGTGTTCTTGACGAGACGGACGTGCTGCGCCTGTTCATCCTGCGCCACCTCATGGAGATCGCGGGACTCGTGAATCGCCGCAAGGGCGCGTTTCGCGCGACCCAGCTCGGTAAGCGCCTCTTGGCCCCAGAGCGTGCCGGACAGCTGTTCGACCTGCTGGTGCGAACCTATCTCGGCCGCCTGAACTGGGCGTTCGTCGACCTCGGCCCAGAGGATCGCGAGATGCAGCGCTACTGCGTGCACGCGCTTTGGACGATCCGCCAGCTCGCCGAGAGCGGCGCCACTACCGAGGAGATCGCGTCGCGCCTGGCAGTGAGCGACACGATCTGGCTCGTGGGCCGACCTTGGCCCGGAGGGCCGGATAGCCTGCGGGCGGCGGTGCGACGCCGCCTGTTGGAACCGCTGTGGGACTTCGGGTTGCTCACACGCGAGCACGAAGAGGACGGCGATCGGTCACCGCTGTGGCGAGTCACCCCCTTGTTCGACACTGCGATCCGCTTCGAGCTGGGCGTGACGATCGCGGCGGCGGCATCCCCAGACGACGCGGTGGTCACGCTCACGGTGACTCTGCTCGGCACAGAGCCATCTGTGTGGCGAAGGCTCGAAGTGCCCTCGTCGCTCACGCTCGAACGTCTCCACGAGATTCTCGTCACGGCGATGGGGTGGTTCGACTACCACCTGCACGCGTTCGAGATCGACGGACGCCGCTACGGACAGCCTGACGACTTCTTCGACCTCGACGACACCTTGCCTGAAGAGGAAATCGTGCTGGCCGACCTGGTCGGCGTCGGCGTGGATCGGTTCATCTACGAATACGACTTCGGCGATGGTTGGCAACACGAGATCGTAGTCGAGTCTGTCGGCGAGCCCGTGTCCGACATCAGCTATCCGCGATGCACTGCCGGAGAGCGTGCCTGTCCACCAGAGGACTGCGGAGGCATCCCCGGCTTCGCTGAGTTCGTCGAGGCGATGGCCGATCCCCGACACCCGGAGCACGAAGCGCTGAGAGCCTGGTACGGCGGCGAGTTCGATCCGGCCGCGTTCAGCGCCGAGGAGACGTCATCACTGCTTCACATGCTGTGGACAGGCGAGCTCCCCGACGACTTGGGGATGTGAACCGCGAGCCGTCGGCACCGTCCCGAAGATGCGCGCCGCACGTCCTAGTTCTCGCCGAGTACCGACTCCATCGTTTGGATCAGCTCGGACATTGCCGAGAAGGCGTATTGCCTGAACTGCTCGTCGCTCAGGCCCGGGAAAGCCGTCGGCGGCTCCTGGTTGAGGAGGGCGTCGACTCCGGTGGACTCCGGATCGTCGAAGATCGCGCTCAGGTTCTTGAGGCTCTTCTTGAACCACGCCGACTTCTGGTCGGCGAAGTGCTCGAGTTCCGTGGCAATAGCGTCTCGCCACTCCGGGAAGGTATCGAGGACGAAGAAGATGTAGTAGAGATCCTTCTCGGCTTTGAGCCGGTCTCGGCGGTCCTTGAACACGAGGGACTTGTGGAAGATGAATGCGCCGGGCCTCGGGACGAGGATCGTGAGCTCAACGTCACCGTCGGTCAGGTCGGCGAGATCGACGCGCCACGGGCCCTCGAGCAGCAGCCCGACGTAGTGCAGCTCCTGCGCGGTGAGATCCGGCTGCACCAAGATCGCAGCTTCGGAGGCACCGGGTGCATCGGTGATGAACTCGATCTCTATCGTGTCGTCATCGTCCCGGGTCGCGACGTACTTGGTCACCGGCGGCGAATCCAGCGAGTGGAACTCGCAGCGGAAGCCGGCACCTTTGAGCAGCTCGTCGATGCTCCGATCCCTGACCGGCACCGAACGGGGTACGGCCAGATCGATGTCCCGGGTTCTGGGGGATCGCCCCGCCGTGTTCGCGTCGTGGAGGAGCTCGTAGATGTGCGGCACCCATCCCCCGGCGACGACCACCACATCGAGATAGGGCTCGATGGCGCCAAGCCCGCGCGCAAGCACAGGGTCGAGCCGGCTCACGAGCGGTCATCCCGCTCGATAAGCGAGCGCAGCCGCCGCTCATAGAGGTGCTCTGCCTGCTCCCGGCCTCGGACGGGATAGTCGTAGAGGTCCAGATAGAGCTGGAGGTTTGAGACCACCTTCATCCCGCCTTTCGACATCTGCCGGTCAAAGAACGCCGACTCCCGATAATAGGGCACCGAGATGTTCACGTTTCCGCCACGCTCGACGCGCCGTGCGCCTAGGTCTGCCAGCGCCGGCGTCACGTCTTCGAGATCCCTGACGTAGATCTCGGCCACGTCGAAGACCGTGTAACGGTCCACCAGACTCGCACCGGCGTGACCCGTGAAGACGTAGTCGGCGCCCTTGGCATCGAATGCCTCAGCAACGCGGGGCAGGAGTTCTTCGGTGCTCGGCGCGATGACGAAGTAGCTTGCCGGGACCGGGCGGCGGCGTCCTCGATACGCCGCGGTCCAGTCGCTCAGAAGCTCTCTCGTGTGGCGAAGTGCGATCTTCTCGTCGCGCCTGGCCGCGTAACCGCGCCGTGCAAGCTCCCCCACCACCTTGGACACGTAGCCCGGCGTGAGTCTGATCCGCTCGTCTTTCGAGCTGACGGTGCTCGCTATCTCACGCACTCCCATGGGCGAGCCGGCAACCAGGAGCGTGCGCAAGACGAGCGACGCCTTGTCGGAGAAGATGTCGCGCTGCCCGCGCTCCTCCTTGCCGGGGTTTGCGAACCCGCGCCGATCGATGTGGACCCCCCGGGCGGTCAGCCACGCGTTGCCGGCGTAGTCAATGAAGGCGGCGTGTGCATCACGCAGCAACTGCTGGCTGGACGGGCTGAGGTAGGGCAAGGCGACAACAGGGATCGATGAATCGTCGTCCGGCTTGCCAAGGCGCGCCAGCTCGATGGCGTCAATCAGCTGCGCCTGGCTGGAGGCATTGAGCAGTCGCACCGAAAGACGCACGCTGCCGCCCGCGAGATGCACGACAGCGAGAGCCGCTGACGCATGACCGCGCGACTGGCTCGGACTCACCTCGACAGCTGCACCCGGGAAGACCTCTTGAAGCGCGCGCTCCAAATCCCGGTACTCGGCGTCTGCACTGACAGTCATGTTTCCTCCAAGAAAGCTGTTTCCCAACTCGGAAACAGAGTACTCTTTGGAAACATCCTAGGCAAACGGCACTTTCTGCACATTCCGAGACGGCTGCGTCCCGTCTTCGGACCAGTTTCAAGAAGTTCGGGCGACAAATCGGGCGACAAATCGATCTCGATGACCGATTCCGGATTCCGGACGCCGAAATGAGATTGAAATGGCCTCTGAGCTACGGCTTTGTCCTCTGCCTTGCCCTCAGAAGGGCATGATTTGGTGCCCGACTTTATGCACGCAACAGGGAATTTCAGGCCTCTGACCTGCGGTTTTATGGTGCCCCCAAGGGAATTCGAATCCCTGTTGCCGCCTTGAAAGGGCGGAGTCCTTGGCCGCTAGACGATGGGGGCATGTTCACTTATGGTGGGCCGTGCAGGTCTCGAACCTGCGACCTTGGGATTAAAAGTCCCCTGCTCTGCCAACTGAGCTAACGGCCCGCACGCACGCGCGGACACCCATCCGCGCACAAGGCAAAGGGAAGTGTAGCGTGCGTTCCGCCAGTGGTCAAAGCCGCCATACCGCTTTCGGGAATACCCTTACCAGACCGACGCCGCCGCTCCGAAGGGGTCCTGCGACCGGAGCCGTGGTGCCGCGAGAGACCCCCGGGGTGACATGAGCAGACTCCTGATCGTCTCCAACCGCCTGCCCGTCTCCGTCGAGCGCCGCAAGGGTAAGCTGCACTTCAAGGGGAGCGTCGGTGGCGTGGCCACCGGACTCGGCTCGTACCACAAGAGCCACGAGAGTCTCTGGGTCGGCTGGGCCGACGTGCCCGGACGGCTGGACTCCCTGGAACGCAAACGCATAGCCTCCGAGCTGCGCGCAGAACACCAGTGTGTGCCGGTCTTCCTCACCACCGAGGACGTCCGCGGCTTCTACCACGGGTTCTCGAACAAGACGCTCTGGCCACTCTTCCACCAGTTCACGCAGTACGCCGAATTCGATGCCAGCACGTGGGCGGTCTACGAGCGCGCCAACCGCAAGTTCCGCGACACCGTGCTCGAGGTCGCGGAGCCGGGTGACATCATCTGGGTGCAGGACTACCAACTCATGCTGTTACCGCAGATGCTCCGCGAGAAGCTTCCCGATGCCGCAATCGGTTTCTTTCTGCACATCCCGTTTCCCACCGTCGAGGTGTTCCGCATGCTGCCGCAACGGCGCGAGGTGCTTGACGGACTACTCGGAGCCGACCTCATCGGATTCCACACCTACGATTACGTGCGCTACTTCCTCGGCACGGCACGGCGGCTTGCCGGGACCGAGGACCAGAGCGGGCGCATCACCGTCGACGGGCACCAGCTCCTCGTAGACGCCTTCCCGATGGGCATCGACTTCGACCGCTACGCGGAGGGCATCGACGTGCCGGGGGCGAAGCGCGAGGCAACCCGCGTGCGCGAGCGCACCCGCAGCCGCAAGATCATCCTCTCGGTCGACCGGCTCGACTACACGAAAGGCATCCCTGATCGCCTCCGTGCGTTCGCGGCATTCCTCGAACGCCACCCGGAGTGGCGTGATAAGGTCACTCTCATCGCGGTAGCGGTACCTTCCCGCACGCGCGTCGAGCACTACAAGGCGCTCAAGCGCGAGGTGGACGAGCTGGTCGGCAGCATCAACGGCACCTACTCGACGATCGAGTGGACGCCGGTGCGCTACCTCTACCGAAGCCTCCCGTTCAATACGCTCGTGGGGATGTACGCGGTCGCCGACGTCGCGCTGGTCACTCCACTGCGCGACGGTATGAACCTCATCGCTAAGGAGTACGTCGCCGCACATGCGGGACGTGAAGGCGTACTCGTGCTCTCTGAGATGGCGGGCGCCGCGCGCGAACTCAGCGAGGCGGTGCAGGTCAACCCCTTCGATCTCGACGGTATGGTCGATGCGATCCACCGGGCACTTACGATGCCCGCGGAGGAGCAGATCCAGCGAAACAAGGCGATGGTGCAGCGGCTCAAACGCTATACCGTACAGCGCTGGGCCGAGGACTTCCTCGGCAGGCTCGAAGAGGTCAAGGGCGCACAGGCCGAGCTCGAGGCGCGCCTGCTGGACCGTCCGGCGCAGGAGCGGATGCTCGAGCGGTTCTCGACGGCACGCCACCGCCTGCTCGTGCTCGACTATGACGGGACACTCACCGCCTTCTCCGACGACCCTGCCGCGGTGCGGCCCGACGACTGGCTGCTCGAGACCCTCGGCGAACTCGCCGGAAGCCAGCACACCGAAGTGGTCGTCGTGTCGGGACGCGACCGGCACACACTCGGTGAGTGGTTCGCCGGCCTGCCGCTCGACCTGGTAGCCGAGCACGGCGTGTGGGTGCGCTCGAACGGCGAGGACTGGCTCACCATCGAGCCGATGAACGACGAGTGGAAGTCGCGCATCCGCCCGGTGCTCGAAGCGTTCACCGACCGCACACCAGGCTCGTTCGTCGAGGAGAAAGACTTCTCACTCGTCTGGCACTACCGGGCGGTGGACCGCCGGCTTGCCGAGACCCGCGTCGGTGAGCTCAAGGAGACGCTCGTGAGCCTGGTCGGGGACTACGACCTCGCCGTCACCGAGGGCAACCGCGTGATCGAGGTGCGCGCTGCTGGCGTGAACAAGGGACGCGCCGCGTACCGGTGGATGTGCCGGGATGACCTGGACTTCGTCTTCTTCGCCGGGGACGATCACACCGACGAGGACGTCTTCGAGGTGGCTCCCGAGGGTTCGTGGACGGTCAAAGTCGGTCTCGGTCCGACGCGCGCGGCCTACTCAGTCCGGCACCCGCGAGAACTGAGGGCACTGCTCGAACGCATGGCAGGAGACGGCGGATAGGCGCCAGGACCCCCTACCTGCATTCATCGCCCTGCCCGCTCTATACTGACCGTCAGGGACACAAGACGAAGGGGAGCAGCGTGAACGAAAGCCTCTTGCGCCTGGTAGTGCCGGCGCTCATCGTTGTCGCAGGTGCCGTATTCGGCCTCGCCACAGACCGCATCATCATCGCGCGCGTCCGCTCCATCTCCGCGCGCAACGCGTGGCGTGGCGGCGAGATCACCGCGCGATCACTGGCGGGGATGCCGGCGCTCCTCGGTGCGCTGCTCGGCGCGTGGGGGGCGGCAGAGTGGCTCGACCTGTCGGCGCGCGCGGACAAGGTCGTGAATTCGGTGCTGCTCGTGGCGGCTATCGCCGCGTTCACCATCGTTGCAGCACGGCTCGCCGCCGGCCTCACGCGGCTCTACACCTCACGTGACGATGCCGCTGTGCCGTCGAGCACCATCTTCGTGAATATGGTGCGCATCGCCGTGCTTGTAATCGGCGTGCTTGTCGCACTCAACGCGCTCGGCATCTCGATCGCACCGCTGCTCGCCGCGCTCGGCGTCGGCGGTCTGGCCGTCGCGCTGGCGCTGCAGGATACGCTCTCCAACCTCTTCAGCGGATTGCAGCTCATCGGCTCGAAACAGATCAGCCCGGGCGAGTACATCTCACTCGAGACCGGCGAGGAAGGTTACGTGGAGGATCTGACGTGGCGTTTCACCACCATCCGGCAGCTCTCCAACAACCTCGTGGTGGTACCCAACGCCAAACTCGCGGCCTCGCGAATCATCAACTACCACAAGCCGGTGCACGAGATGTCGGTCCTCGTGCCGGTGGGCGTGGCCTACGACAGCGACCTCGACCTCGTGGAGCGCGTCACCATCGAGACCGCCGCCGAGGTCATCGCACGGATGGAGGGGCCGATTGAGGGGTTCGAGCCGTTGGTGCGGTTCCACACCTTCGGCGACTCGGCAATCGAATTTAATATCGTCCTGCGCGTGAAGGAGTATGTCAACCAGCACCCGCTCCGGCACGAGTTCATCAAAGCGCTGACGGCGCGCTACGCCGCCGAGGGCATCGAGATCCCGTTCCCGCAGCGTACCGTGACCTTCGCGGGGCAGGACCATATGCACTCGAGACCTCCGCAGGAATCGTAGGGTCCTGCCAGTCCTGAACGGCCTGGCCACCACCCGGTCCGCTCTCAGGAGACCGGGAATCCATACTCCCGCTCGAACGCGGCAGCGAGCACTCCGACGGCCGCACCCGCACGGCCGCGTGCCGCCACCACTCCCGCGACCGCGTTGCTGAAGAACACCTCGTCAGCGTCGTGGAGATCGGCGACGGTGAGTTCCGCCTCGGCCGCCCGCAGACCGCAGCCGGGTACCAGGTCGAACACCGCCTCACGGGCCACCCCCGCGACTGCGGGCGGCGACATCGGCGTGAGCAGCGTGTCGCCCTGACGCACCCATACACTCGCGGTCGCACCATCGATGACGCGGCCGTCTGCAAGCACGAGCACCGCCTGTGCTCCGGGACCGGCCTGGCGCTGGGCGGCATCCCACACTCCGCGCTCCGCCGGCTTCGCCGCACCCGGAGGCAGAGCGGGCGGCGCGGCCACGATCACTGAGACGGCCGCTGGACCGCCCTCTACGTGCAGTGATGACGGGACAGCGGAGATCTCCGCGTGCACGTCGCCCTCCGCGCCAACGGTAACGGCAAGGCGGCCGTATGCCGCAGTCGGATCGGCGGATGCGAGCGCGCGGCCGACTCCTGCACGGACGCGGGCGAGCACCGAAGGCCCACACCCGCCGCAGGCAAGGCGCGACAGGTGATACGCGAGCAACGGCACCCGGCAGGTCGCGACCCGGCAGGTCTCGCGAAGCGCCACCGGCGGAAGGCCGTCGCCGAGCACCGGAGACGCCTTCAGCAGGGTCTCCAGCCACTCGGCCACGGGGTCTGACTCACACGTGATGCCGCAGCCCGTGCCCCATGTGAGGCGATCTCCCTCTAGCACGGCCGTGCGGATGAGGACCGAGGAGTCGAGCTCCCCCGGTCGCGCTACAACGAGCGAACCGGTGTAGAGGCCCCGCGGGCCGCACTCGAGCTCCCCGGCGATACGCACGGCGGCGATCTTTGGCGCTCCGGTGACAGAGCCGCACGGGAAGGTAGCAGCGAGCAGGTCGGCAAAGCTCGCGTCCTCACGCAGCGTGCCCCGCACACGCGAGACCATCTGGTGACAGTACGGCGTAGGCACGACCTCGAGGAGCGGGACCACCTCCACGCTGCCCGGCTCGCACACACGCCCCAGGTCATTGCGCTCCATGTCCACCACCATGACATGCTCAGCGCGCTCTTTCTCGTCGTCGGCGAGCCCGGCGGCGAGGGCATCATCGGCTGCAGCATCCGCGCCGCGGGGGCACGTCCCTTTGATGGGCCAGATCTCGGCCACGCGCGTATCGCCTTCGCATGTCACCCGCACGAACCGCTCAGGCGAGACGGACGCGATCTCGCGACCCGGCATACCGAGGAACGCCGACATCTCCGCGCCCCCGCGCGCGTGGAGCGCCTCGAAGAGCTCCGTGCCGTGCCGTGCCGCCGCCCCAGACAGCGTGTAGGTGAGGTTCAACACGTAGACGTCCCCGGCTGCGATGCGTTGCCGCACCTCGCGGACCGCGGCGCGGTACTCGCGGCCGCTAAGGGAACCTCGCGAACCATGCACGAGCGGGGCCGCGCGTGGTACGCCGCCGGCCTCCGGACCGAGCTGCTCAGCATCAACCTCGCTCCACCCGCAGTACGTGAGTACGGTGACCGGCGCCTCGTAGGGCACAACGGCGGCCACCAGCACCGGTTCCTCGGCGTCGAACGCCGCCTGGAGCGCGGCGCCTGCCTCGGCCAGCGAAAGGCCCTCGGTGACCTCCACTGGGTCGACCGCGCGCAGCCCCGAACCCCCGAACCAGCCCCTCGGACCGGTTGGAGCGAGCAGCAGCGGATAGCGCTCTCCTGAAGCCAGTGGCGGCAGCGCCATCATCGCCCGCCGCCCGTGCGCTAGTGGCGGAAGTGCCGGTGGTCCGTGAACACCATCGCGACACCGAGCTCGTCGGCCTTCGCGATGACCTCCTCGTCGCGCACCGACCCACCCGGCTGGATGATGGCGGTCACCCCGCCTGCAGCGCAGACCTCGAGCGAGTCGGAGAAGGGCATGAACGCGTCGCTCGCGGCGACGGCGCCCCGGGCCTTCGCGCTCGCCTGCTCGACGGCGATCCGCGCCGAGTTCACGCGGTTCATCTGCCCCGCGCCAACACCCACGCTCACGAAGTCGCGAGCCAGCAGGATCGCGTTGGACTTCACCGACTTGGCGGCCTTCCACGCGAAGATGAGCTGGGCCATCTCCTCGGCGGAGGGCTCCCGCTTGGTGACGACCCGGAAGGTCGCCGGGTCCTCGTTCACGGCATCACCGGTCTGGATGAGCATGCCGCCCTCTACCGCGCGCGACTCGTAGTGGGCCCCGGGCGTGCGCAGGCCACCGGTCGCGAGCACGCGCACGTCCGGCTTGGTTGCGAGCATCTCGAGTGCGCCGGGCTCGAACTCCGGCGCGATCATGACCTCCACGAACTGCCCGTTGTCGAAGATGCCCTCGATGAGGAGCGCCGGCACAAGACGGTTGAACGCCATCACACCGCCGAAGGCGCTCACTGGATCGGCGTCGTGCGCGTTGAGGTACGCGGTCGTGATGTCGTCGGCGATCGAGATGCCGCACGGGTTGGTGTGCTTGACGATGACGCACGCCGGCTCGTTGAATTCGCGCACTGCGGCCCACGCGGCGTCGGTGTCGAGGATGTTGTTGTAGGAGAGATCCTTGCCCTGGATCTGTGTGGCCCGGGCGAGCGTGTCCGGCTTGCCGTCCACCAACCGGTAGAACGCCGCCTCCTGGTGCGGGTTCTCGCCGTAGCGCAGCTCCTGGGCCTTCTCCAGACGGAAGCGGACCTCCTCTGGGAAGCGCGTCGCATGATAGCCGGACAGGTACATCCAGATTGCGCTATCGTACGCGCTCGTGGTGCGGAAGACCGCGGTCGCAAGCGCCCGGCGGGTCACCAGCGTGGTGGCCCCGCCGTTCGCGCGCATCTCGGCGAGCACGTCATCGTAGCCGGCGGGGTCGGTGACGACCGCCACACTCTCGAAGTTCTTCGCGGCCGAGCGCAGCATGCTCGGCCCGCCGATGTCGATGTTCTCGATGGCGTCTTCCTCGGTCACACCCTCACGCGCGACCGTCGCCTCGAAGGCGTAGAGGTTGACGACGACCATGTCGATCATGCCGATGCCGTGCTCCTCAGCAGCCGCCATGTGCTCCGGCACGTCACGCCGGGCAAGCAGGCCGCCATGCACGCGCGGGTGGAGCGTCTTGACGCGGCCGTCCATCATCTCCGGGAAGCCCGTGAGGTCGTCGATGGGGCGCACGGTAAGGCCGGCCTCGGCCAGCACCTTCGCAGTCCCGCCGGTCGAGACGACCTCGACGCCGAATTCCTCCTGGAGCGCGCGGCAGAACTCCACCACGCCGGTCTTGTCGGTCACCGAGACGAGCGCGCGCTTGACCTGCACCTGATCCATCGCGAACCTCTCCTGCCCTGTCACCTGTCTGCCTGCAAGACGCACCGGCCGAGGGAGTACGCCGCATCTGCGGACGGGCCACCCTGGCCGGTCGTACGTCACTCGTTCGATTCTAGCGGGTCGCCACTCAGGCAGCACCCCGCAGTGCTACTCGACGATTTGCTCCCACGACCCGCCCGTCACCCGGTACGCGGAAATGGCCTGGTTGAGCGTATCGCCGTTTTCGTCGAACTGGGTCGTTCCGGTCACGCCGTCGTAAACGATCGCGCGGACTGCGGGCACGAGTGCGAAGCGATTCGGACCAGCCTCGAGCACCGCCTGCACGAAGATCGCGGCGGCATCGTAGGCGTAGGAGTCGTAGGCCTCGGGGCCGACACCGTACTCGGCCTCGTACGAGGCGCGGAAGTCCTGGCCGCGCGCCTGCTGCTCGAGCGGCAGGCCGAGTATCGTCGCGACGTCACCCTCGGCGTTGGCCGCACCGGCGATGGTGATGAACTCCTCGGAGAAGATGATGTCACCGCCGATGAGCGGAACGGTGAGGTCGGCCTCGTTCATCTGCTTGGAGATGAGTCCGCCCTCCGTGTGAGCGCCAGCATAGTAGACGGCCTCGGGATTGAGACTCTTGAGCCTTGTTACGAGCGCGCTGAAGTCGACCTCGCGGGTCTGGATGGCCTCGCGCGTGAGCGGCTCGCCGCCGAGCGCCTCGAACGTCTTCACGAACTCGTCGGCAAGGCCCTGACCGTACGGGGTCGAGTCATCGACGATCGCAACGCGGGTGTAGCCGAAGTCCTCGAACACGAGGCGCGCAGCGAACGCGCCCTGGGCATCGTCACGCGCGACGATGCGGTTGACGACGTCGAAGCCCTGCGCCGTGATCTGCGGATTCGACGACACGGTCACCATGGCCATGCCGGCGTCCTGGTAGATGGGCGAGGCCGGGATCGTGCAGCCCGAGTCGAAGTGCCCGATGACGCAGAGGACATCTGTGTCGCCAGCGAGCAGGTTCGCCACGTTGACGGCCTGCTTCGGGTCGCCCTGGTCGTCCTCGGCGCGCAGCACGAACTCATAACCCGCAGCGCGGACCTCCTCGGAGTTGTTCGCCTCCTTGAAGGCGAGCTCGACAGCGCGCTTCATGCCCTGGCCGTAGACGGCGTTGTCACCGGTGAGCGGCGCGGCGAAGC
Organism: Coriobacteriia bacterium; assembly: GCA_014859265.1. GTDB lineage: Bacteria > Actinomycetota > Coriobacteriia > Anaerosomatales > SLCP01 > SKKZ01. The sequence continues at coordinate 6,103 of JACUUN010000034.1, read as the reverse complement.
CTATCTTGACCTGGACGCGTTCGACGACGCTGTTCTCGGACGGCTCCGCCGCGTCATTCGACCCGCAGCCGACGAGCGGGGTACCCGCAAGCATCAGGATTGCGAGCGCAAACATGCCCGCCTTTCTCGTGCGGTGTCCCATAAGTCGGCCCTCTCGTCAGTCCGCCGCCGCACCTGCAAACGGATGGCACCTGAATCAGGTTCGACGAATATACCAGTTAGGCGCGTTGAACGAGAAGTGATGCACGGGTTCGTCGCGATACGTGCAGCACTCTACGAGCGCCACGTATGCCGAGGAGGACGCGATGCTGTCGCGCACCTTACGGGCAGTCATCTCGGGGACGGTGGGCTCGAGTGGCATCATCCGGCGCAGGTTGCGCGCGCGCTCGAACATCGGCCCCGCGAGGCTCTGGCCGTAGAAGTGTACCGCGAACTTCTCGGCCAACTCGAAGTCGCACTCGCCGTACAGGTCCAGATAGTGATAGCAGACGAGCGCATGGCTCGCCGTGGCGAACGCCTGCCGCATCTGCGTGTCGGCGGTCTCCCAGTCTCCCACCGCGTAGGCCGCACGCGAGTCGGCGACCCGCTGCCACGCCCGCCTGATGATCGGTTCGACCCGGACCCTTCCCATGGGCGCCGGGGCCAGGATGCCGTCGTCGACCCAGCACTGCCAGTCCATGAGAGCCGCCCTCCATCGCTCGGGGTCTGATGTGGGGCTGTGGCACCCCCTCTCCGCCACAGCCCGCACCCCTATGATGAACGGTGGGTCTTAACAGAATCTTACCTTCCTAGAAGACCCCCCTTTATCCTGGCCTTTCCCTGGGCGATGGTGATGCGTCCCTCGGCCAGCAGCTGCAGGACCCTCGGGTAGAGCCGGTGCTCGGCCTCGTGGATCTTTGCCTCGAGCGTCTCGATGGTGTCGTCCTCGGCGACTTGGACGGCCTCCTGGGCGATGATCGGACCCTCGTCAAAGTTCTCATTCGCGAAGTGAATCGTGACCCCGGTAATCTTGACGCCGTACTCGAACGCCTCGCGAATACCCGACGGACCGGAGAAGGACGGGAGCAGCGAGGGGTGGATGTTGACGACCCGGTCCGGGAAGGTATCGAGCACCTCTTTGCTGAGCAATCGCATGTAGCCCGCCATCGCGACCACGTCGACCTCGTACTCCAGTAGCACGTCGCGGATCGCCTCGTTATACGCCCGGAACGTGCTGTACTCGGTCCGGTCGATCCAGACCGCCGGCACGTCGGCCTTGCGCGCGCGCTCGAGGCCGTAGGCATCCTCCTTGTTGGAGATCACGACCGCGACCTCTGCGTCGAGATGCCCTTCGGCCGAGGCGTCGATGATTGCCTGGAGGTTGGTCCCGCTGCCCGAGATGAGCACCCCGATGCGCATGCGCTCGGATTCCATCGATATCACCGTCCCTGTGACGAGTCGGAATCGGGTCTTACTTGTAGCGTACCCCGCCCGAACCCTCGACGATCTCGCCGACCTCGGTCACGCGCTCCCCAGCCTCGCTCAGCGCTGCGGCCGCGGCGGGAGCGTCCTTCGGATCGAGGACAAGCATGAAGCCGATGCCCATATTGAACGTGCTGTACATCTCCACCTCGTCCAGACCCGCCGCCTCGGCGACCAGATCGAACGCCCGCGGGACGCGCCACGCGCCGCGGATGACACGTGCGTCACAGTCGTCGGGAAGCACGCGGTCGAGGTTCTCGGTAATCCCCCCGCCCGTGATGTGGACCATGGCCTTGACTCGGGTGACCCGCACCGCCGCAAGCACCGGCCGCACGTAGATGCGCGTCGGCTCGAGCAGAGCGTCGCCGAGGGTCGCGCCGCCCAGGTCCACGCGCTGCAGACCGAGTTCTTCCTCGTGTCCCTCCACGAGCACCTTGCGCACGAGCGAGTACCCATTCGAGTGGATACCGCTCGACGCGAGGCCGAGGATGACGTCGCCCGGGCGGACCGCCGAACCATCGACCATCTTCGGCCGGTCAACCGCGCCCACGCAAAAGCCCGAGAGATCGTAGTCGTCCGGCTCCATCGTTCCGGGGTGCTCGGCCATCTCGCCACCAACGAGCGCGCAGCCCGCCTGTCGGCAGCCCTCGGCGATGCCGGAGACGATCTGCTCGACGCGATCGGTCCGAAGCGCACCGATCGCGATGTAGTCGAGAAAGAAGAGCGGCTCGGCACCGCAGGTGAGGATGTCGTTCGCGCACATTGCCACCAGATCGATGCCGACGGTGTCGTGGCGGTCGAGCAGACGGGCTATACGGAGCTTGGTGCCCACGCCGTCGGTGCCGCTCACCAGCACCGGGTCGTCCATCTCCTTCAGTGCCGAGGCGCTGAAGAGCCCGCCGAACCCGCCGATGTCGCCGAGCACCTCGGGCCGGTACGTCGAGCGGACGGCCTGGCGAATGGCGTTGACCGCTCGCGTGCCTTCGGCGGTGTCCACGCCGGCGTCGCGGTAGGTCGTGCGGCGGGTGTCGTCACGCTCGGTCATGCGGGCGCCTCCTCGGGCGATGCGCAGTGCTGTCTGCACGTCATTCTACCGCAACGCCAGCGCCACGCTGCCGTGGGGCGTCGCCGTTGCGAACCGCCCGGGCTACCCTCCGGCGAGCATCGAGAGCGCTGCGCTCGCGGTGACTGCGACCGCTCCGGCAGCAAGCCACCCGGTGCCGTGTGTGACGCGTCGACCGACGAATGCCCCCGCCCACGCGGGGAGCACATATCCGACCGCAAGGCCCGCGGCCACCCAGAGTGCGAGCGTCGCCCACTGCGCATCCGGTCCCCCACTCACCAGGCCGGGTCCCGCGAACGCGCCGGTGCCGCGCGAGAGAACCAGCACCCCGTCTCCGAGCACCCACGCACCCGCGAGCACGAGCACGCCCAAACGGGTGCGGAAGACCGCGAAGAGGCTGGCTGCAATCGCCGCGCCCACGACCGAGAAGAGAGGGTTGAACTGGATGCCGAGCTGCAGCCCGGCACCGGCGGCAGCGAAGAGCTCCGCGGACACGCCGCCTACCCGCAGGACTCGAGGACCAGCTTGCCCTTGCGGACAGACTCGGGGATCTCGAGCGGGTAGTCGCCGTCGAAGCACGCCATGCAGAACTCGTCCGCGCCTCGCCCGGTGGCGATCACCATGTCCTCAAGCGTGAGATAGGCGAGTGAGTCCGCCCCGATGAACTCACGGACTTCGTCCACCGACTTGGCCGACGCGATCAGCTGGTCCTGCGTATCGGTGTCGATGCCGAAGAAGCACGGCCAGCGCACCGGCGGCGAGGTGATCCGCATGTGGATCTCGGCAGCGCCGGCGTCACGCAGCAGCTGCACGAGCTTGCGTGAGGTGTTGCCGCGCACGATCGAGTCGTCGACCACCACGAGCCGCTTGCCCTCGATGACGTGACGCAGCGGGTTGAGTTTCAGCCGGATGCCCTGCTGGCGAATCGACTGGGTAGGGGAGATGAAGGTGCGCCCGACGTAGCGGTTCTTCACGAGCCCCTCGCCAAAGGGGATCCCGCTCGCCTGCGCGAAGCCCGCCGCCGCCGGCACGCCAGAGTCCGGCACGCCGATCACGAGGTCGGCCTCGACCGGCGCGTCGACGGCAAGCGCTGCGCCCATGAGGCGGCGCGCTTCGTAGAGAGTGCAGTCGTAGAGCACGCTGTCGGGACGCGCAAAGTAGATGAACTCGAAGATGCATAGGCTCGGCTTCTCAGTCGGCACCGCCTGTTCGGCCTGGAACCCGTCTGCGGAGATCTTCACCATCTCGCCGGGGTTCATGTCACGCACGTGCTCCGCGCCGATGATGTCCAGACCGCACGTCTCGCTCGAGACGACCCAGCCTCCCTGCGGGAGCCTGCCGAGGACGAGCGGGCGGATACCGTGCGGGTCGCGGAACGCGTAGAGGGCCTCCTCGGTGATGAGCACGACCGAGTACGCGCCGCGGATGAGCTTCATCGTGTCGCGGATGCCTTCGCGGATGTGGTGGTGCTGCTGCGTGAAGTGGCCGATGAGGGTCGCGATGACCTCGGAGTCGGTGGTCGAGCGGAAGCGCACGCCGTTGCCCTTGAGCGAATCGCGCAGCTCGCTCGTGTTGATGAGGTTGCCGTTGTGAGCCAGTGCGATGACCTGGTGTCCGATGGCCGAGAGGTGGGGCTGCGCGTTCTCCCACGACGTCGAGGAGCCGGTGGTCGAGTACCGCGTGTGGCCGAGGGCGACCGAGCCGGTGAGCGAGTCGAGGTCCGACTCGGTGAAGACCTTGCTCACCAGGCCGTGGTTCTTGGTGACGGTGACGGTCTCGCCGTCGCCCACCGCGATGCCTGCCGACTCCTGGCCGCGGTGCTGCAGCGCATGCAGCCCGAAGTACGTCAGCCGCGCGACGTCCTCGCCCGGCGCGTACACGCCGAAGACGCCGCAGGCCTCCTCGGGGCGGTCGGGGCGCTGGTCGAAGTCGGGTTCCTCGCCGAAGTGCGGGATGGTCATGTGACGGGTGTCCTGACTCGAAAGTGCGTGCGAACGCGCGTAGGATAGCACGAGTCGGCCGTGTGCGCGGGGCGGTACCGGAGTATGTGATGGTACCGAGGGCGCGGCAGTCAGCAGACACAGGACAAGCCTGTGGCCCGGGACTCCGATTGATGCTCTACGGTAGCCCCTCGGTCGAGAACGTCTCCTCCGGATGAATGAGCCCGGCAAGCGCGCCCTCGAACACGTCGCGCATCTCGGCGACGTCGGCCTCGACCAGCCCCTCGATGCGCAGGGCCTCCCCGCCCACGGTACCGATCACCGCGAACGGCACGCCGTGCGCCAGCGCGAGCTCGAACAGCCGATTGACCGCGTCTTCGGCGAGCGACACCACGACGCGCCCCTGCGTCTCGCTGAAGAGCGCGGCCACCGACGGCAGATCGTTGCCGAGGTGGATGTCGGCTCCGACACCGCCGGCGATGCAGCTCTCTGCGAGCGCGACCGCGAGGCCGCCCTCGGAGCAGTCGTGCGCCGACCGAACGATGCCCTTGCCAATCGCGGCGAGCAGCACCTCGCGCAGTGCGGCCTCTGCGTCCAGGTCGACGCGCGGAGGCAGGCCGGCCACGGTCTCGTACACGACCTTGAGGTACTCGCTGCCCCCGAGCTCGGCTTCGGTCTCGCCGAGCAGCACCACCACGTCGCCCGCCTCCTTGAAATCGAGCGTCGTGTGGTGCGCGACGTCTTCCAGGATGCCGACGAGCCCGACAGTGGGCGTGGGGTAGATGGGCTGGCCGAACGACTCGTTGTAGAAGGAGACGTTACCGGAGATGACCGGCACGTCCCACGCGCGGCACGCGTCGGCCATGCCGCGGATGGACTCGGAAAACGTCCAAAACACCTCGGGCTTCTCCGGCGAGCCGAAGTTCAGGCAGTCGGTGATCGCCGCCGGGCGCCCGCCGGCGCACGCGACGTTGCGCGCCGCTTCGGCCACCGCGATCTGCGCGCCGGTGTACGGGTCGAGGTAGCAGTAGCGGCCGTTGCAATCGCTCGAGGCGGCGATGGCGCGCCCGGTGACCTCCCCGCGGCCGGTCTCCCCGATGCGCAGCACGGCGGCGTCGGAGCCGGGCAGCACGACGGTGTTGAGCATGACCTGGTGGTCGTACTGCTCCCAAATCCACCGGCGCGAGCAGATGTTGGGGCTCGCGAGCAGGTCGAAGAGCGTCGCCGTGAGCATCTCGGCGCCCTCGGGGTGGTCGAGCTCGGCCAGCGGGTCGAAGCCTTGCAGCTCGTCGAGGTAGGCGGGGCGGGTGGCAGGCGGGTCGTAGATGGGCGCGTCGTGTGCAAGCGTGGCCGCCGGCATGTCGCCCACCACCTCGTCGCCCTCGCGGATGACGAATCTTCCGGTGTCTGTGACCTGGCCGATGACCGTGGCAGGCAATCCCCAGCGCTCGCAGATGTCCTGGACCGCCCCGAGGTGCTCCGGCGTGACGACCGCAAGCATGCGCTCCTGCGACTCGGAGACCATGATCTCGAACGGCTTCATCGCGTCCTCGCGCTGCGGCACGAGCGTGACGTCGATCTCGAGCCCCACGCCGCCGCGCGAGGCCATCTCACTCGCGCTAGAGGTGAGGCCGGCTGC
>JACUUN010000033.1 GCA_014859265.1 Coriobacteriia bacterium | reverse complement strand
CGGAGTGTGCCCTCTTTCGAGGTGATTCGCAACGTGCACAAGTAGTATCGCTAACAACAATTCTACAGTCTCAATATGCCCTGCATGGCTGCTTGGGCAGTCTATGTAAGCCCCCGTGGGGCCTCCTCCTGACAACCTGTCGCCATCATCATACGCCACGCCATTGCGGTCCGTGTAAGCCTCACGTCCCCACGTTCCCCCGCTCACCGCCCCGCATCCAGCGGGCTGCGCACTCCTCGGCCGCCCTTGTTGAGCACGTGCGTGTAGATCATCGTGGTCCGCACGCTCTTGTGCCCCAGCAACTCCTGGATCGTCCGGATGTCGTAGCCGGACTCGAGCAGGTGGGTCGCGAACGAGTGCCGCAGCGTGTGGCACCCCACCCGCTTCTCGATCCGGGCTCGCCGGGCGGCCTCCTTGACCGTCCGCTGCAGGATGGTCGGGTGCACGTGGTGGCGGCCTTGTGTCCCGCTCGTGTAATCGGTCCACCGGCGCTGCTGTGGGAAGACCCACTGCCACCGGAACTCGTACGGCGCCCGCGGGTACTTGCGGTCCAGGGCCGCCGGCAGCTCCACCCGCCCCCATCCGGCTGCAAGGTCGGCCTCGTGCACGATCCGCACGTGGCGCAACTGCTCGGTGAGCGGCGCCCCGAGCGCCTCGGGGAGCATCGTCACCCTGTCCTTCGACCCCTTGCCGTCGCGCACCACCACCTCATGACGGGCGAAGTCGATGTCGAGCACCCGCAGCCGCAGACACTCCATGAGGCGCATCCCGGTGCCATACATGAGCGCGGCCATGAGCCAGCACTCGCCGTCGAGCTGGGCGAGCAGGGCGCGCGCCTCCCCTCGGCTCATCACCACCGGCACATGCGTCGACTTCCTCGCGCGGATCAGCCCGCCGAGCTTGCCGAGCTCCCTCCCGATCACGTGCCGGTACAGGAAGAGCAGCGCCGAGAGCGCCTGAGTCTGCGTCGACGCGGAGACCCGCTCGACCACCGCCAGGTGGGTGAGGAAGGCGTTGACCTCGTCTTCGGCCATCTCGGCAGGGTGGCGCAGACCGTGATAACGGATGAACCGGCGCACCCAAAGGCAGTACGCCTGCTCGGTGCGAAGGCTGTAGTGGCGCGAGTGCAGCGCCTCGCGCAGATCGTCCATGAGCATGAGCGTTTGTCCCGAGGATCGGCGTTGCGGCCCAGCCTCAAGCACACCACGAGCGTCCTACCGAGAGCTGACCAGGATCGAACCCTGGCACCCGAGCGGGGAGGTCCGTCGCGAGTTCCGCAGGCGGGGAAGGCGGTGAGGACGCAGCGCGTCCGAGACGCCGCGGGGCCCCGCCGAGGACTGTCTGAGCGCCGAATCTTCCAGTGAGGGCGCCGGCGTACGGGTCAGGGCCGCGATTCCCAGCGGCGCACGATGGTCTGCTCGCGGCTCGGACCGACGGCGATCATCGCGACCGGTACCTCGGCCAAATCCTCGATGAAACCGATGTAGTCGCGAGCCTCCTTCGGCAGCTCGTCGAAGCGGCGACACCCGGTGATGTCGGCCTTCCAGCCTGGAAGTTCCTCGTAGATGGGCTTGGCGTGGTGGAAGACCGTCTGGTGGCACGGCAGATTGTTGTACCGGTGGCTCTCGTACTCGTAGGCCACGCACACCTTGATCGTGTCGAGCTCGGAGAGCACGTCGAGCTTGGTGATGATGAGGTCGGTAAGTCCGCTCACCTGCACGGCGTAGCGCACGATGACCGCATCGTACCAGCCCGCACGCCGCTCGCGCCCGGTGGTGGTGCCGTACTCGTTGCCCACCCGGATGAGGTGCTCACCGACCTCGTCGGCAAGCTCGGTCGGGAACGGACCAGAGCCCACGCGGGTGATGTAGGCCTTCGCGATACCGAGCACGCGGTCGATGCGTTTCGGGCCCACGCCCACACCCGTGCACGCGCCGCCGGCGATCGGACTCGACGAGGTCACGAACGGGTAGGTGCCGTGATCCAGGTCGAGCAGCGTGCCCTGGGCTCCCTCGAAGAGCACCCACTGGTCGGCGTCGAGCGCCTTGTTGACGACGAGCGAGGTGTCGGCGATGTGCGGCGCAAGCCGCTCGGCGTAGGCGAGGTACTCCTCGGTAATCTCGTCGACGGTGTAGGTCGGCAGGCGGTAGATCTTCTCGAGGACGTCGTTCTTCTCGTGCAGCGCGGCCTCGACCTTCTTGCGGAAGATGTGCTCGTCGGTGAGGTCCTGCACGCGCAGGCCCATGCGCGAGGCCTTGTCCATGTACGCCGGGCCGATGCCGCGGCGCGTGGTGCCGATCTCGAGTTTCCCGAGGCGCCGCTCGCTCGCGCCGTCCAAATCGCGGTGGTACGGCATGATGATGTGTGCGTTGCAGCTGATGAGCAGGCGGTGGGTGGGAAGCCCGTCGGCCTCGAGGCGGTCCATCTCCTCGAGCAGCACCTTGGGGTCGATGACCACCCCGTTGCCGATGACCGGCGTGATGTGCGGGTACATGATGCCGCTCGGGATGAGGTGCAGTTTGAGCGTGCGCCCTCCGTGGACGACCGTGTGCCCCGCGTTGTTGCCGCCCTGGAAGCGGACAACGTAGTCGAAGTCGTCCGCGATCAGATCGGTGATCTTGCCCTTGCCTTCGTCGCCCCACTGGGCGCCGACCAGTACGATGCCAGCCACGTACGACCCCGCTCTATCGGTGATGCGCGTCCGCTAGTCGGGACGCAGGAGTGCCCTAACGGCGATATGCCCGAACGAGTATGCCCGAGAAGGCGGCAATGCGCTAGTCGCGAGGGGATCGCGAGGGGTTCGCGAGGGGTTCGTGCACGCGTGCGCATCCTCGACCCACCTTACGCGAAGAGCAGCGGGATCCGGCTCTCCCGCAGCAGCGAGAGCGCCACGCTCCCGAAGACGACCCTGCCGATGAGCCCATGGCGCCGTGGCGCGAGCATGATGAGCGTGGCATCGGACGCCTGCGCCTCGGCGATGAGCGCCTCGGCAGGGTCGCGTCCTTCGACGACCACTACCTCTGCGTCCTCGAGCGGAGTCGGCGCGATCTCGGCTTCGATGAAGTCGTGGGCCTCGGCGATGTCGGATCCCGGAGCCGCCACGTGCACGACCCGCGCGGACTCCACGCCCGGCAGCCGCCCGGCTACGATTGCAAGACGGCGCAGCGTCTGGTCGAGGTCGGCAGCCACCAGCGGGCGAGCGAACGGAGAGCCCTCTCCGATCCGACACCACGCCGCTTCCCGCTCCTCGACCCGCTCCACAAGTACAGGAATCTCGCCTGCCTGAGCGATGCGCTCGGCGGTGCTGCCAAGGAGGCGTCCGGGCGCGCCTCTCCTGCCACGATCGGTCACGATGATGAGGTCTGCCGCTATCTCTGCCGCGATATCCTGCACGACGTCAGCCGCAGGACCCTGCTCGACGCGGTAGTCGGTCACAAACCCTGCGTCTGCAAGCGATTCGGTTTCCTCGGCAAGCCGCTCCCGCGACCACTCGATGACTTCCGGGATGGAACCACCGGCCATGTAGTGATCGAGCTCGATCGCGTGCACGAGCGTCACCCGCTCGAAGAGTTCCGGGTTGCAGCCGAGCAACACCTCGATCGAGAGCAGTCCTGCGTCGGACAGGTCTGTCGCTACGAGTACACGCATCACCCGACACCTCCTTCAGGGGCTATCGCCCCACGTCGCTCGAACGCGGTACGCGTCCGGTTGGCGATCCATACCAGCGAGAGCATGAGGGGCACCTCTACGAGCACGCCCACGACGGCAGCAAGCGCCGCACCCGAGGTCAGCCCGAAGAGCGCGATGGCCACGGCCACGGCGAGTTCGAAGAAGTTCGACGCACCGATAAAGCCCGCCGGAGCTGCGATCGGGTGCTCGATTCGCCAGTGCCACGCCCAGCCGTACGCGATGGCGAAGATGAGGAACGTCTGCAGGGTGAGCGGGATGGCGATGAGCGCGATGTGAAGCGGGTTGTCCACGATGATCTCGCCCTGGAAGATGAAGATCGTCACGAGCGTGGCGAGCAACGCGACGATGGTCACCGGGCCAAAGCGTGGCAGGAAGCTCTGCTCGAACCAGCGGATGCCCTTGCGAGCGATGAGCGTCTTGCGCGTGAAGTAACCGGCGACGAGTGGCACGACCACGAATAGGATGACGGAAAGCGCCATCGTGTCCCAGGGCACCGGCACCCCGCCGATGCCGAGGAGCAGCGAGACGATCGGGACGAACGCGACGAGCATGATCAGGTCGTTCACCGCGACCTGCACGAGCGTGTAGGCGGGATCCCCGTCGGCCAGATACGACCAGACGAACACCATCGCCGTACATGGCGCCGCGCCGAGGAGCACCGCGCCCGCCAGGTACTGCTGGGCGAGTTCGGGTGTGATGAACGGCTCGAAGATCACGCTGAAGAACAGCCACGCGAACCCGAACATCGTGAACGGCTTGATGAGCCAGTTCACCACGGTGGTCACCACGAGGCCCTGGCGTTTCTCGCCGACCCTGCGCACAGCGGCGAAGTCTATCTGCAGCATCATCGGGAAGATCATGAGCCAGATGAGGACCGCGATCGGAATGGAGATCTGCGCATACGTATAGCGGGAGAGCGCGTCCGCCACCACCGGGGCGCGGTAACCGATCGTCGTACCCGCGATGATGCAGAGTGCCACCCAGAGCGTGAGGTAGCGCTCGAAGAAGCTCATGCGCTTCTTGGAGGGCCGCTGCTGCCGCTTGTCGTCGCTCATCCATGTCTCCTCACGTAGAACCTACCCATCAGCAGGTGTCCGGTCCTGATTTCGATGACTCGGCAGCTTCGCCGAGCAGTGTGGCGATCGCACCGCCGAGCTCGGCCAGCATCTCGCGCTCGGCCCAGTAGCAGCCACGCGTGCCACGTGGCTCGTAGCCGATGAGACCGGCCTCCTTCAGCACCTTGAGGTGCTGGGAGACCGTAGACTGCGCAAGCGGGAGGTCGTCGAAGATCTCGCCCCCCGAGCAGCTCGGGCGCGAGAGCAGCAGCCGCACGATACGCACGCGCATCGGGTGCGCAAGCGCCTTGGCGAGGCCGGCGATCCGCTCCTCGGCGGCGTGTGTGGCGGCTCTATCGTTCATCGTAGATGTACGATAGATGAGGACATGGAGCAAAGCAAGGACGGGCCCGCGCGGGGCACGGGAGCGATGGGCGGCCAGGCGCTGTCCCGGCTCAGGCGGTGGCGACGGCCTCTGGAGGCGGTGCGGGCGCCGGGCCGAAGACCCGGTCGGTGAGGCGCACGTACCACGCAGCCGCCTGCACCTGCACGATGTAGCCAGCAGCCAGCACGAGGGCCGCCTCGGGCCCGAACGCCGTGATGGCGATACCAAGCGCGATCGAGAGGTTGCGCATCACGGTCCCGTAGACGAGCGCGATGGCGTCGCCTCGGGGAAGCAGTATCTGGCCGATGAGCGTCGAGAGCGCGAAGTTTGCGAGATAGAAGAGGAGCAGTGGTGCGGCGATGGCGAGCGTGAGCTCGGGGCGCGACACGATCATCTCCGCCTTGAGGCCCACCGCGAGAAAAACGATACCGAGCACGCCGAGCACGCTCGCCCCCGGGAAGACCGGCGCGATGCGAGTACCGAAGCGCTCGGGGCCATAGCGCCGCACGAGCACGACCCGGGTAAGCTGTGCGGCCGCGAGTGGCACGGCGACCACGAGCACGACCGTGCTGAGCACGCCGAGAAGGTCCACGGGCACTACGCGTCCAGCGAACACCTTGAGGTAGACCGGCGCGAGCAGCGAGGCGGCGATGAGTCCGATGACCGTCATCTTCACAGCCGCGCCCACGTTGCCCTTCGCAAACCCGGTCCACGAGATTGTCATCCCGCTCGTCGGAAAGAGGCCGGCGAGCACCATCCCCACGAACAGACCTGCATCGCTTGCGAAGAAGATCCGGGCGAGCACCCAGGCAACGAGTGGCAGCACCAGGAAGTTCAGCGCCATGGCCACACCTACGACCCGCGAGTCCACGAGGCTGAACGCGTCGCGCGTCTTCACGTTCACGAGCATCGGGTAGACCATGAGCATCGTGAGCGGCAGAACGAGAACCTTGAGCGGATCGAGGTCGACGAGGAGTCCGGTGCCGAAGCCGGCCGCCATCGCGAGTGGTATCGCCCAGACGAGCGAGACCGCCAGCCTCCTGGCGGCGCGAAGCACCAGCGTGCCCGTCTTGCTCTGAGTACCATCCACCGGTGGCGACCTCCGGGTTCTTCATTGTGCGTGCACAACATACCCCCTGGGGTATGATAGCAGCTACCGGGATGTGGTGCAACCGGTGCGCTTACCCGCGCTCGCGCACGATTCCTCGGGCTGCGACCACGCCGCTCGCGGCCGACTGCACGAGCCCGCGCGTCACGCCCGCGCCGTCCCCGATGGCGTAGAGTCCCCGGACCGGCGTCTGGAGATCGGCATCGATCTCGAGGCGCGATGAGTAGAACTTCACCTCGACGCCGTAGAGTAGCGTTGAGGGCGCCGCCACACCCGGCGCAAGCGCGTCCATCGCCTCGAGGAACTCGAGGATGTCGGTGAGGTGGCGGTAGGGGAGCACCGATGAGAGATCACCCGCGGTAGCGCTCGGCATGGTCGGTTGCACGATCGACTCAGCGAGTCGCTTGGGTGTGGAGCGCCTCCCGGCCTTGAGGTCGCCGAGGCGCTGCACGAGGATGCCCTCCCCGAGCAGGTTTGCGAGCCGCGCGATGGAGCGCCCATACGTGATGGGTTCGCGGAACGGGTGGGTGAACGACTGGCTCACGAGCACCGCGAAGTTCGTGTACGACGTGCGTTTCTCGGCATACGAGTGCCCGTTCACGGTGACGACGTCACCGTACGATTCGGTGGTGACCTCGCCGTACGGGTTCATGCAAAACGTCCGCGCCCGGTCGCCGAAGCTGCGCGAGAAGTAGGTGAGCTTCGCCTCGTAGAGTTCGTCGGTGAGCGGTTCCATGACAGGTGCGGGCGTCTCGACCCGCACTCCGATGTCGACCTGATTGTTGGAAAGCCCGATGCCGAGCGCGGTCGCCTGGGCCGCGAGCCACTCGGCGCCCTCGCGCCCTGGCGCCACGATGACCGCTGGTGCGCGCAGCCTGCGCCCGTCCGAAAGCGTCACCCCGGTCACGCAGCCGTCCTCGGCATCGATCGAGGAAGCACTAGTCGTCGTGAGCACCTCGACATCGCGTGACACGAGGTAGTCGTGCATCGCACCGAGCACTCGCGGCGCGCGGTCGGTGCCGAGGTGACGGATACGCATCGGTGTGAGCGCCATGCCTGCGAGCGTCGCCTTGCGCTCGAGCCGGGCGGCGGCATCAGGATCCGGCCCGTGGATGTGCTCGTCGGCACCGAACTCGAGCCAGATGGTGTCCGCGTACTCGATGAGGTCGTCGAGCACCTCGACCCCGATGTAATCGCCGAGCCATCCGCCGACTTTGCCGGTGAGCGTGAGCTTGCCGTCGGAGAACGCGCCCGCGCCGCCCCAGCCGGACATGATGTCACACTGTGCGCAGCGCACGCAGCCCTGCTCGTGCACCGGGCAGTGCCGCGCCTCGATGGTCTTGCCCTTCTCCACGATCACGATGTCACGCACGCCCGAGCGCAGTAGCTCGATGGCAGCGAAGATGCCAGCCGGTCCCGCGCCGACAATCACGACCTCGTGGTGCTCGCTCATCCCGGCTCCCTATCCGCCTGCGACTACGAACACGGGTAATGTTCCCCGGCTAGCCTCTTGCCTCACGTTACCGGCTGGAGCCCCGAGGAGTTCGACCGGCTTCTCAGTATGCGACACCCTGGCGTGCCGCAGCCCCCTTCCGACGAGCTGCGGGACGCACTGGCCGAGGCGGCGGCTATATTTTCTTGGTGAAGCTCACGAACTTCGTGTAGCGCTCGTTGAAGACCAGCGGCACCATCCCCGTGGGCCCGTTACGGTGCTTGGCGACGATGATCTCCGCCATACCCTTTTGAGGACGGTCGTCGTCCTGGTCCTCCGCACGCGGGTCGGTGTTGCGGTCGATGAATATGACCACATCCGCGTCCTGCTCGATGGCGCCCGACTCGCGCAGGTCCGAGAGCTGCGGGCGCTTGCCCGCGCGCTGCTCGACGGCGCGCGAAAGCTGGGAGAGAGCGAGCACGGGCACGCTGAGCTCCTTCGCAAGGATCTTGAGTCCGCGGCTGATCTCGGCAATCTCGGTCTGTCGGTTCTCCGAGCGGCGGTTCTGCGGCTGCATGAGCTGCAGATAGTCGACGATGATGAGCCCGTCGGGCTTGTCGCGCAACTGCCTGCGGGCTTTCGCGCGCACTTCGAGAATGGAAATCGAGGGCGTGTCGTCGACGTAGAACTCCAAGTCGGCGAGCTGCCCCATCGCCCGGTGGATGCTCGACCAGTCGGCTTCCTTGATGTGACCGGTGCGGACGTCCTGGGAGTTGATACGCGCTTCGGAGCAGAGCACGCGCTGGATGAGTTGCTCGGCTGCCATCTCGAGGCTGAACAGCGCGACGGGCGCGCCTGCCTTGGCAGCATTCACGGCGATGTTGAGCGCGAGCGCCGTCTTGCCCACCGAAGGCCGGGCGGCGAGGATGATCAGATCGCCGCGGTGCATGCCCGCTAGTAGCTTGTCGAGATCCTCGAAGCCGGTGGGCACGCCGCTGATGTGCTCCTGGCGTTCGAAAAGCTCCTCGAGCTGCTTGAAGCTGACCTCAAGCAACTCCTCCATGCCCTGAAACTTGCTGGCCACCCGTTTGTTCGTGACCTGGAAGAGCGTGCGCTCCGCCTCCTCGACGACCTCCTGCATGTCGTCGGGAGCCTCGTACCCGAGGGAAACGATCTGGTTCGCGGCAGCGATGAGGTCGCGCAGCATCGACGTGCGCCGCACTATCTCCGCGTAGCGGGCCGCGTTGGCAGCGGTCGGGACGACCCCGGTGATGTCGAGCAGGTAGGCCTTCCCGCCGATCTGTTCGAGAGTGTTCACCGACTCGAGCCGGTCGGCCACGCTCACCTGGTCGATAGGCACCGATCGTGAGTAGAGGTGGTAGATCGCATCGAAGATCTTCTGGTGGCTGGGACGGTAGAAATCCTCACGGGTGACGGCGGCTATGCCGACCTCGACCGCCTCGGACGAGAGGAACATCGAGCCAAGCAGCGCCTGTTCTGCCTCGACGTTGTGGGGCGGCACCCGAAGCGGTGTCAGCGGCGGCGGCGCAAGCGTCCCACGAACCTCGCTCATGTCCCCTCCACAGTAGAAGCCATCATGGGCCCGCGCGCCTCGTCATTCCTCGGCTGCGGGACGCACCGATTCTAGCGGAGAGGTCTGACATCGCAGTCCCGCATGACCGCGCTTTCCACAGGCCCGTGTGCATCGCACCTTCACAGACGGGGGTTATCCCCCGTATCCACAGATTCTTGAGCCGTTTTCCGGCCGGAATGCGGAAGCGCCGCCCCTGGGGGACGGCGCCTTCGCTCAGGTTCGGTGTCAAGCGACAGGCTACTCCGTCGACTCCTCGGCCGCGGGGGTTTCCTCGTCGATCGTCTCCTCGGGCTCGACCTCGACATGGCCCTCGGCTTCGACATCGCCCTCGGCCGCGGCCTCTTCTGCCTCGACCTCTGCGATGACTTCGGCCAAGGTGGGCTCGGCCTGCTCGGCCACGCCGCCCTCGGGGACGACCACGACGACGACCTCGGTCTTGATCTCGCGATAGACCTGCACGGTGACCGTGTGTTCACCGAGCTCCTTGATGTGACCGTGCACGTCGACCTTGCGGCGGTCCACCTCGGCGTCGAGCTGCGTAGCGATCGCGTCGACGATCATCGGTGAAGTGACCGAACCGAATAGACGGCCTTCCTCGCCGGCCTTTGCCGCGATAGTGACGCGTCCGCCTTCGAGACGCTCAGCAAGCGTGCGGGCCTCGCCGATGCGCGTCTCTTCGCGCTTGAGAATGTTGCCCTTGCGGGCATCGAGCTGCTTGATGTTACCGGGTGTCGCCTCGACGGCGAGCTTGCGCGGAAGCAGGTAGTTCACTGCATAGCCGCGGGCGACCTCGACGACGTCGCCTTCACCGCCCTTGCCCTTCAGCTCCTGTGTCAGGATGACCTTCATTACGTACTCCTTGTCCGTCGCCGACTCATCTTCGCCGGCACGAGCGTGCTTATGACTCTAGTCCCCGTCGTTCTCATCCTCAACCCTCTCGGCTGCAGAGGAGTCCTCACGGGGCAGCTTCCTGAAGTTGGCCCAGAAATCGATCAGTCCCACTATGCTCACGAGCGGCACGACGCTGTCCGCCAGCAGGAGCAGCGTATAGCCCGTACCACGCGCCCACTTCCCGAGCCCGATACGCCGGTAGAACGCCGACACCACACCGAGGCCTTGTACCAGCAGCAGCAGACGTACGCCGAGGAGCAGGTTCAGCCCCACCGTCGTCGCGCCTGCCCCGTCACCCATCGCCCGGCCTGCCGCGAGGAACGCGAATGCTCCGATGAACGGCCAGAGCACGTGCGGGCTCAGGTCGAGCACATCGAGCCGTGGCAGCCGCTTCACCGCAGCGCCGGTCCGGTTCGCCGCCCATCCGGCCACAGCCACCGAGAGGACCGCCGCCAGCAGAGCGCTCGCGAAGTAGTCCACCGGCCAGAGCCGGAACATGGTGTCCGCCAGCACCTCGGGATCCACTCCGAAGAGCATTCCGTCGGCACCGGCACCACCGGCGGCCTCCACGAAACCTGCGACCGCCGCCCGTGCACTCTCCTGCGTCTGCGCGAGGAACGTCGTCCCCCGCAACCAGGCGAAGAGTGCCGCTGACGCCAACGAGCCCGCCGCGAACACCGCCGTCAGAAGCGTGACATTCGCGAGAGCCGAGCGCCGCTGCATGCCGCCGACGGCGAACAGGAGGGCCACGAACGCCGGAGTCAGCAAGGCCGCATCGGAAGGAGCCATGAAGGTGCCGAACGCCACCGCCATACCCGCCGCGAACGCCGCCAGAGTGACCCTGCCCCGGTAGACCAAAGCAGCCAATCCCGCCCCTGCCAGCGGGAATCCGATGGCAGGAAGGAGGGGCGCTGTCAGACCGCCGAGGACGACCGCACCGGAGAGCAGCACGGCGTCCCGCGTGTGGGAGAGACCGGGCACTCGGGGGCTACCTGCCGCGGCGGCCGTCGACCTTGCCGCTTACCACCGGGACGGTGTAGGGCACGAGCGCCATCTCGCGTGCGCGCTTGACCGCGACGGAGAGCTGGTGCTGGTGCTGGGCGCAGTTGCCCGTGACCCGGCGCGGCTTGATCTTGCCGCGGTCGGTCATGAACTTGCGCAGCATCTGTGCATCTTTGTAGTCGATGTACTCGACCTTGTCCTTGCAGAAGGCGCAGTACTTGCGCCTCGGCTTGCGTACGTATTCGGCCACGTCCGATCCTCCTCTCGCCTCTCTCGAAGCGACGCTTCTCAACATGACGCAGACCGGTGGCGGGAGGGTTCCGCCTTCTGGTCCGCTCTACATTCCTAGAACGGGATCTCGTCATCAGACGGGAGATCCGCGGGTGTCGGCGCCTCGAACGTGCGACCGCCTCCACCGCCCTCGCCGCGCGAGGACATGAACTCGATCTCGTCCACCACTACCTCGAGCTTCGAGCGCTTCTCGCCCTGCTGGTTCTCCCACGTGCTGTAGCGGAGCCTGCCTTCGATGGCGACCTTCTGCCCCTTGCTGAGGTACTGCGACAGCGCGTCGGCGCGTGCGCCGAATATCGTGCAGTCCACGAAGTTCGGCACGTCTTCCCACTCGCCCGTCTGCTGATTCTTGCGACGATCGTTTACCGCCACACCGAGACCCAGCACAGACGTCCCGCCTGCGGTCGAACGCAGTTCCGGGTCGCGGGTGAGGTTCCCGCTGATAATGACTCGATTGATACTCATCTCAAACCACCACCTGTTTCTCGAAGCGAACACCGGTCGCACCGCGCCGGTGAGCCGCCTGTTCGCCGCGTGCGACTACTCTCGGTCGTCGCGACGAAGGAGCATATAGCGGAACACCGGGTCGGTGATGTGCAGCACGCGGTCGATCTCGGCGATCGCATCGGGGGTGTGGTGGAAGTTGACGAGCACGTAGTCGCCATCGGTCGCGTCGTTGATCTCGAAAGCAAGACGGCGCTTGCCCCAGGATTCGACGGCGTCGACGACGCCCCCCTCAGCGGTGATGAGTCCCTGCGCCTTCTCGAGGACACCCTCACGGGTTTCCTCATCGAGGCTGGAATCGAGCAAGAGCAACATTTCGTAAGCCTTCATATGTCACCTCCTCCGGGCTGACGGCCCCGGGACTGTGAAGGCAGCTGCCCGGAGCAGGAAAATGAGCCCTCGCAGTGTATCACCGAGCTACCACTGCGGCAACATCGTCTCGTTCAGCTACGACAGGCACACTCAGGATCGGCGCTGACCGCCATAGTGGCCAGAGCAGCACGCCGCCCAGAGCAGCGGCGATACCGGCTATCGCGCCGAACGGCAAGGGCGCGTCCCCGAGCAACGCCGCACGCCGGTCTACCGTGAGCACCGCCGCGGCCGGGGCAGGAAGGGAGTCGAGTATCCTGGGACCCGCTGCTGCCCCCGTGGGATGCCCGGAAGTCGCCTTCGCTGTAGATGGCGCTTCTGTCCCGGGCGATGGCTGCCCCATCGCATCCGATCGTGGCACGGTCGAGAGCGCCAAAGCCGGTAACCCTGCGACGCCTGCGCTCTGAGCGGCAGGCGCGACCGACGAAACCGGGACTTCCGGCGCCGGCGTCGGGGCGGACTGAGGCTGCGTGGCGGTTACGGGAGCGACTGAGGGGACCTGGACCGCTGATGGCGCGACGGAAGTGGCCTCCGGGAGCGCCGTGGCCGGCACGGGCTCCGACGCACCATCCCCGACAGACGTCAAAGGCGCGAGCAGGAACGGCATCGGGTCGATGTAGAGCGAGCCGCGGCGAGCGCTCAGGTGCAGGTGGGGGTCGGGATGGGAGCGGTCGCCGTTCGCCGCCAGCGTCCCGGCCCGGCTGCCCGCCGCAATCGCCTCACCGGCGACCACCGCCGCCTCGGAAAGCGGCATGTAGGTGAGCCGCACATCACCGCTCTCGACCGTGACGGCTATCGTCGTTGCGCCTTCTCCGGCGGGTACCCGCCCGGCGAATGTGACGGTCCCCCCGAGGACACCGACGACCGCACTTCCGGCTGGGGCGGCTAGATCCACACCGCGGTGCACCACGGATGTCCCGTCCGGTGAGATGTAGCTCTCCCCGAATCCCAGGGTGACGGGAGCGGGGTCCGGCAGCGGCCAGCCGGGCTCGAACAGGGCAGCCAGTGCCACGCCCGCAGACAGGGTGACGGCCACACAGACCGCGGCACATACAAACGCGCGCGCCCTCATCACGCACCTCCTACTCGTCGAAACCGCGCAGGAGATCGAGGGGACGCGGCGCTCTACGAACAAGTGTTCGACACCGGAGGCTGGATTCCTGCCTGCAGACCGCAAGATTCCGGGAACGCGAACGACCGCCCGGAGGCGGCCGTGATCGGATCGTGGAGCGGGCAACGGGTCTCGAACCCGCGACCTACAGCTTGGGAAGCTGTCGCTCTACCAACTGAGCTATGCCCGCATAGCGTTCCGCATGGTACCGCACCGCCTCTAAGGCGGGCAAATGCGTCACGAGCCGGTGAGCGCCCGCTTCAGGGCCTTCTCGCGCGCGACCGCCGTGAAGGCGATGATCTGGTCACCGGGTTGCAGCAGGGTGTCGCCGTGAACGGTGACGACCTCGTCGTCGCCACGCACCAGCGCCACGAGGATGCAGTCACTGGGCAGATCGAGCTCGGAGACCGCCTTGTTGCAGACGACGCACCGGTCGGTAGGCAGTTCGATCTCGACGATGGCCATGTTGCCCTTGCGAAGCGCGATCAGCGTTCGGATGTCGCCGACGGTCGCCTCCTCCTCGATCATGCGCGAGATGATCGTGGTCGAGGAGATAGCCTCGATGCCAAGCGCGTTGAAAATGTGCTCGTTCTTGGGATTGTTCACGCGGGCTATCGCCCTCGGCACGCCGAAGGCGACTTTGGCGAGCTGGCAGGCGACGAGATTGTCGTCGTCATCCCCGGTCGCGGCCACAAAGACCTCCGCCCGCCCCACACCGGCGTCCTCCTGGAACGCCGCGTCGCACCCGTCCCCGTGGATGACGAGCGTGCGTCCGGGCAGCTCGGCGACGAGCTTCTCAACGATTTCGGTGCGCTTCTCGATAAGCGCGACGTCGTGACCCGAGTCGATCATGGTCCGCGCCAGATAAGAGCCGACCTTGCCACCGCCGTTGATGACGATGTACATGCTCTCACTCCTCCATGTAGCGCTCGATCTTGCCGAACGCCTCTTCTTTGACCGACGCCAGCACGACGTCGCCAGCGTGCAGAACGGCGTCTGGCTCGGGCACGAACATCTCGTCCCCACGAGAGACCGCGGCGACACGGAAGCGCCGGGCGATCTCGATGTCGGCGACCCGCTTGCCCTCGACTGCATGGCTCGCTTTGAACTGCACGATCTCGACGTCACCGAGCGCCGAGACGTGGTGCCCGTGACCCGCTTTAATCTTGTCGAGAAGCACCTCGGCCACAAGCGTGGTCCCACAGACGTAGTCGAGTCCGAGTTGTTGGTAGGTGCGCTCGCGCAACGGGTTGTAAAGGCGGGCGACGACATGCTCGACACCGAAGAGCTTGCGCGCCACTTCGGCCGCCATAAGATTCGTGTTGTCGAGGTTGGTGACGGCCGCGAACGCGTGTGTCTCGCGGATGCCGGCCTCCTCGAGCACCTCCTCGTCGAAACCGAGACCCTTGATCGTCACGCCGTTGAAGATGGTGCCGAGCCGTCGGAACGCCTTGGCATCCTTGTCGATGACTACGACGTTATGACCTTCGATGGAGAGAAGGGTCGCCAGCTGCGAGCCCACTCGTCCGCACCCGACCACGATGACATTCATCTCGCGCTCCCTGCCTCCGCCTGTCGCGTGGCACCGTTCCAGCACCGACTATCGGACGCTACTCCCCCGGCCAGGGGGTGTCAACATGACGGCCACGCCGCACGTCGGACTTCGAACGGCGCGCGCAGCCCGGACGCACGGCGGGCGCCGGATAAACTCCGACGCCCGCCGCATCACACCCTGTTACAGGCGGTTACTTGCCAATCTTGAACATCTTCGTGCCACACTCGGGGCAGACGCCCTGGGTCGCCGGGCGACCGTTCTTCATCGTAATCGCCTGGGCGTCCTTCATCTCCCGCTTGTGCTTGCACTTGACGCAGTAACCTTCCTTCGCAGCCATACAGCGCTCCTCTCATGCCGGTACGGACGTGCTTGCGGCCGCGCATCGCGGCGGCCATTGGGCCAGGAATCCCCTCGGGCAAGTACTCCCCGACAGCAAGTTTACACCTCTTCGCACGCTTGTCATGCCTCGTCGCGCTCGAAACGCAGCCGCACACGCCGCCTGAGGGCACCCAGAATCCCCGCTCCCGCAAGCGCAAGCGCACCCCAGACAGCTCCGGAGGAGGCCCAGAACGGCTCGGGGAAGAGGCGGATCAGGAGCGCATCGGCCGGGAACTGCCACGTCCCGGCCTCGAAGAAGAGCCCGTGGAACGCCGCGAAGAGACGTCCGAAGTCGGTAAGTGCCGCCAGGGCCGCACAAGCCGTCAGCGCCACCACCGCCCAGGCACCGAAGGTCAGTGAGAACGCGAGCTCGCGGTAGCGGCGGATGCGAAACGTCCACGCGATCCAGGCCAGGGCCACAAGAGCGGCCGCGATCGTCGCGATCCGCGCGCCGGCGAGTATCACCCGCACGTCACCGAGGTGTGAGACCGCCTTGTCATCGAAGGCGGGGCGCCCGTCGGCCAGCGTCGACGGCAGCGTCGCACCGGGTGCACCCGCTACGAACGCGCGGACCTCCTCGGCTAGCGCCCGTGTCTGCGCGACGTCCAGGTCCGCGCGGGCGGGAGCGTCGGTACGCACGACCAGCACACTCGTGTAGACGGGCACGGTCATGATCAGCACCGGCAGACCGAGCATCACGAGCGCGAGCACCACGCCCGCAAGCAGGGAGGCGGCCCGCCACGCAGGTGTCATAGCACGATTCCCGCGATGCTGACGCGGTTGCCACCGCCGGTCGATGCATCGTGCAGAGCTTCATCGGCGGCGGACAGGATCGTGTCGAGCGTCGGCCCATTCTCCGGATAGGACGCCACCCCTACGCTAAGCGTGACGCTCGCATCCTCGAGACGCAGCGATTCGACCGCCCGGCGCAGGACCTCCCCGACGGCCGACGCGTCAGCCGGCCCGGGTGGACCGCCCGCGATACCCTCGACCAGCAGCACGGCGAACTCCTCGCCGCCGAACCTGCTCAGCACGTTGGTCTCGTACGAGCCAGCACTGCAGCAATCCTCGAGCGCGGTCGCGAGCGTGTCTGCAACCGAGTGGATCATCTTGTCGCCACGCGCGATGCCGAAAACGCTGTTGAACCGGGCGAGGTTGTCGATGTCGAGCATGAGCACAGCGAACGGTCGCGAGTCGCGCTCGGCCCGCAATACCTCGCTCGAGAGCGACCTCAGGAAGTACTTCCGGTCGTACAGGCCGGTCTTCTCGTCGACGATCGACGCCTCGGCCAGTTGTGCCTCACGGGTACGAAGCTCAGAGGTCATGAGCGTGGCCACCATGGCGATGCCGCCAAGCATGGTCACCTGCCAGAGATAGCGCACGGCCACGAAGGTCCGGTTGCGCTCGAGCTCCCCGAAGGTGAAGGGCACCTCCACGTGGCTGATCACGCCGAGATACTCGCCCCAGACCACCGCCCCGTAGGCGAGCGCGCTGAAGCCAGCGACGATCCACGCATCGCGCGGCCTCGGCAGGATGAACGCGGCCTCGAGCACGAACAGGGCGTACATCGCATAGAACCACGAGTGCACGCCACCGGAGTAGTACACGAGCACGGTGACGACGATGACGTCGAAGAGCAGTTGGGCGTGGTTGAGGAAGGCGATGTTGCCCAGACGCCGGTAGGTGAGGTGATAGTAGGCGTTGTACAGGCAGACAAAGACCACGGCGAGAGCAGGGACGCGGATGTTCGGCGCGAGCTCCGGCCAGGGCACCTCGGCGCCATAGACCCACAAGCCGAGGAGGGTGAAGACGCTTAGCACGGCAACAAGCGCCCAGCGCACGTGGATGACAAGACCGACCCGCGCTATGTTCGCTTGCAGGGCCTCGATGTCGTAGCGAGTGGGCCGCTCGCGCCACGACACCTTGGCACGACGCGCCAGCGCTTTCGTGAACCGGTTGGGACTGACCACTCACACTCCCAGGCAATGGTGCTGGACGGCATCCGGAGTTCACGCACAGTATACTGGAGAGACGCGACCCCACGGAGTCGATGCCCATGAACCCCGCCCTCGTGCAGGCGGAGATAGCACGGCTCGTCCAGACGCTCGGTACCATCGGCGCACCGCTGCAGGCGCTTCTGCCTGCCGCCGCGGTAGTCTTGGTGGCGCTTGCCGCGGTACCCGCGTGGCGTGCGCTTCTCGGTCCCGCGGTCTCGGTGAGCGCCTTCGTCCTCCTGCTCGGCGAGATCGTGCTCGCATGGTTCCATTGGCGGCTCTACGCCCTTGCAGTGGTGGTCAGCCCCGACACGGGGCGTGTCGCCGGCAGGGTTGCGGTCCCGCTATGGGTCGAGTCCGAGAAGCTTTTCGTGTGGGCGCTCGCGCTCGCACTCATGGCCGTGCTCATCCGTAAGCACCGCCAGGAGTTACTGCCTGGCGTGGCGGTCATTCTCGCGGCGCTCATGGCCGGGGCCGCGCTCTGGGGCAAGCCCTTTACCGAACCGCTCCCTTCCTTCCTCGGCCAGTACCTCGGCTACCTGCAGGCGATGGCGAGCGGGGATCCGACGCGCATGTTCGGAGCGTATCAGGGAATGGAGGGCGCGCGGCAGTTCTACTACAACACCGTCTACATGTGGGTGCACCCGCCGGCGCTCTTCTTCGCGTATGCGACGTTCGCGATCTCGTTCGTCGCGACACTGGTCATGGTGCGCGAGCGTCACTCGGCCTACGAAACCACCGCCTATCGCTGGGCGCGCCTCGGCTATCTGCCGCTCACGGCGGGCATGCTGCTCGGCTTCCCCTGGGCGATCATCGCCTGGCAGGGCGAGAGCTGGTGGTGGTCGGGCAAGGTCAACATGTCGATCATGATGTGGATCCTCTACACCGCGCTGTTGCATGCACGGCTCTACCTGCGACGTCAGGGGATGTGGAGATGGGTCGCCGCGATTTCGATACTCGCGTTCCTCGTCCTGCTTCTGACATACCTTGCCACCTACATCGTGCCCGGTGCGCATAGCTATCTGTGAGATGAGTGAGATGACCGAGACCGTACGTCACAAGAACTGGGACTTCGCCCTCACGGTGACTACCGTGGCGCTGCTCGGCATGCTCGGCGTGCAGTCGTTCATCGGCACGCTCTATGTGTGGTGGGCCACGAACGCCGTACCCGGGTTCGAGATTGCCGGTTACGGAAGATTCGTGTGGTGGATGAATGCGATCGCGGCACCGCAGGTGGTCGCTCTCGTGATCGTCATGGGCCTCTGCGTCCCGAAGCGGCTCTTCGACCGGACCGCGCTGGTGGTGGTCTCCGGGGCGATGGTCGGCGTCGGGCTCGCAGCGTGGGCGTTCACGGGAAGCTTCCAGACCGGGCTCGCGGTCTACCTCGCACTGGCGGCGCTCATCCAGGCTGGCATCGTAGTCCTGACCGTCGCCGGTGCGCGCGGCCCCTCCTACCTCACCGAGGGCCGGCTCGTGAAGACCGGCTCGGGCCTTCTGCACCAGGGATTCATCGCGTTCGCGTTCGTGGTGGTCGCACTCCAGCGCTCTGCGTTCATGCTGCCGGCATTCTGGATTGCCACAGCACTCACGTTGCTTGGCACGGTGCTCGCCTTCTACGCGGACCGATTCGCGCGGCGCAGGACCGTGCGCCTCGAGGTCGACCGGTCGTTCACCGCGGAGTGAGCCGCCGCGGCCCGATCACGCGCTAGAGCGAGCGTACCGTCTCGGTCACGAAGCGCTCCGCCACCTCGAGATTGGCGGGGTCCACGTGCTCCTCGATGTCCGTATGCCAGTGCCAGTTCAGCAGCCGGCCATTGGCGTCGAACGCCATCAGGCTCATCGCCCGGTACCCGCGTGCCAGCGCAGTCGTCGCATCGGTGGAAAGCCCCACGTACGAGCGGGCACGCACGGGAAAGTCATTCTCGCGCGAAACGCGCTTGCCCGCACTCACGAGACGGCGGTCCGAGCGGTACCGGCGGGCCATACCCTCCTCGGTGACCATGTGAAGAACCCCGGTCCCGAGGTTGTCGAGGTTGATGATGAGCGCGCCTTTGAGGTCAGGTCCGTAGGCATCGAGGAAGGCGCGCATCCCCCACGTGCCGGCCTCCTCCGCGCCGGTAGCCACGAACCAGACTTCCTTGTCTGCGAGCGCCCGGTCCACATTCTCGGAGACACGGCGGATGCGAGATGCCTCCGCGGCGGCGAAGCCGGGATCCCCCAGGGGGTCCTCGCCCGCGCGGCCTCCCTTGAAGCCGAAGTCATCCTCTTCCTCGTCTTCACCGAAGTTCTCCCACGAGCCGATCTTGCGGCCCGCGTCGCGCACGTCGAAGCCATCATCGACGCCGAGCCAGCCGCCGACACCCGGAGCTTCCTCGGCACGTTTCCTGCCGAAGCGCCCGAGCAGTCCCTTGCGCTCCCGGGACTCCTGCTCGGAGCGTTCGTCTGTGAAGCGGGGACCCGTCGAGACGTCCGGTGGCGGCTGCGCGGGCACCTCACCGCCTACGGCATCGAACTCGATCGTTTCGAATTCGAGCCGGCCCTGGGCCGACGTCGGCTGCGGGACCTCCTCGGCCCACTCGAAATCGTCAGGAAGCGCGGCC
>JACUUN010000032.1 GCA_014859265.1 Coriobacteriia bacterium | reverse complement strand
CGCTGCCTCTCGGAAGAGGGCGCGGGCATCTGTTAGTCGACCGGGACGAAGCCGAGCTCGGCAACGACGGCCTGGCCGTCCGCACCGAGGATCCAGTCGATGTACGCCTTGGCGACGTCCACGGGCTCACCGTTCGAGTACATGAAGAGCGGGCGGGCGACACTGTAGCTGCCGTCCTTGACCGAATCGACAGACGCCTCGACACCGTCGACCGCAAGCTCCTTGATCTCGGGCACCACATAGCCGAGTCCGACGTAGCCGATAGCAGCCTCGTTGGCGATGGTCTCGTCCACGATGGCCTGGGTGGAGGGAAGCAGGCGGGCGCTGGCGGCGTAGACGGCCTCCTTGTCGTCCTGCTGGACGACGTGCTCCAGGAAGAACGCGTACGTTCCGGAAGACGTATCGCGCGAAAGGAGCACGATGTCGAGGTCCGGACCGCCGACCTCGCTCCAGTTGGTGATCTCTCCGCGGTAGATCGCACCGACCTGCTCGAACGTGATGTCATCGACCTCGAGGCTCGGGTTCACGATGATCGCGATGCCGTCGTAGGCGACGATGAACTCAACGGGATTGACGCCGTTGGCCTCGGCCTCGTCCGTCTCCTCATCCTTCATCGGGCGGGAGGAGTTCGCGAAGTCGACGGTGCCGTTGATAAGGGATGCGACACCAACGCCTGAACCGCCGCCTGCGACCGAGACATCGACACCCATGTTCTCGTCCATGAACGCCTCGGTCAACGCCTGACCGAGGTTGACCATGGTGTCCGAACCCTCGACCGTGATCGAGCCGCTGAGCTCGTCGCCAGCATCTCCCTCAGCGGGAGTCTCGGCGGGCTCATCCTCGGCGCCGCACCCGGCAAGGCCGAGCATCCCGAGAGCAAGGACCGCTACCAGGGCGAACGCAAGAAACTTCTTCGCCTTCACTGAATCCCTCTCCTCACGTAGTCACTACAGGAATACACCGACGTCGGTTCGCCGGCTAAGGTCATGCTAGGGTCGGGAGACAGGCGAATGGTTGCACCCCTGTTAACTTACGGACCACGGGTGTAAAAGAGATGTAAAACAAGGTTGAACCGCGTGTGAACCGTGCAATGATGTACGCGATCTCACCGTGGGAAGGACCGGAGATGGCTCGCATCCTAGTGGTCGAAGACGACCCGATCA
The DNA here is from genome assembly GCA_014859265.1 of Coriobacteriia bacterium. Classification (GTDB taxonomy): domain Bacteria; phylum Actinomycetota; class Coriobacteriia; order Anaerosomatales; family SLCP01; genus SKKZ01. Next base: position 18,900 of record JACUUN010000032.1, on the reverse strand, counting down.
TCGGACAGACCGTCGAGTATGCCCTGCGCAGAGCGGGCTTTCAGACGACGCTGGTTCAGGACGGCGCTGAGGCACTCGAGACGGCGCGTGAGGAGGTTCCCGACCTCATCCTTCTCGACATCATGCTGCCAGGGATGGACGGATACTCCTTCGCTGAACGGTTCCGCCGACTCGACAAGGAGACCGCGATCATCATGGTTACCGCGCTCGACCAGGAGCGTGACAAGGTGCGGGGCCTCGACGCAGGGGCCGATGACTACATCACGAAGCCGTTCTCGATGGAGGAGCTCCTCGCACGGGTGAGAGCGAACCTGCGCCGGATACGCGAGCGCGAAGTCCTCTCCACAAACGAGCCCATCCTCACGGGTGATCTCGTCATCGAGCCCAGCGAGTTGCGCGTGAGCGTGGCCGGCGAGCCTGCTCGTCTGCGCCTGAAAGAGTTCCAACTGCTCGTCGCGCTCGCAAGCAACCAAGGATCGCTGCAGACACGGCAGAAGCTCGCCCAGAATGTGTGGGGCTACGAGTTCCTGCCGTCTTCGCGGACGATCGACGTTCACATCAGGAGACTTCGCCAGGCCATCGAGGATCCGAGCGAGTACTACTACGTGCACACGGTGCACGGCATGGGCTACCGTTTCGAGCCCGTTCTCAAGAGCGACTCAGACGCCTCGGACGGCGAACGCGCGTGACGGAGCGGGCCCGATACCTCGCCGGCTCCTTCCGGATACGGCTCGTCCTGGGACTCCTTCTAGTTGCAGCTGTCGTGGCCGGTGCGTGGATTATCAGCCTGTACGGACCTCTCACCAACGCGATCGTCGAGCAACAAGAGGAGAACCTCGTTGCTGTTGCGCGGGCGGGAGCCCTGGTTCTGGGGGAAACCGAACGACCCGCCTCCGACACGTTGAACGCGCTTGTGACCGACACCGACCTGCGTATGACCCTGGTGGCGCAGGACGGACGCGTGATCGCCGATTCGCAGAGCGACCCGGCCTCGATGGAGAACCACGCGCAGCGTCCCGAAGTGGCCGACGCACTCTCCGGGCGCATCGGGAGCGACCGCCGCATCAGCGAGACGCAGAATGTAGAGCAGCTCTACGTCGCTGTTCCCGCCTCGTTCGAGGGCTCTTCGGTGGCGTTGCGTGTCAGCCAGCCGCTCGCAGCCATCAACGATCTCGCCGCGCGGTCGCGCCGGGCCGCGCTCGGACTGCTGGTCCTCGCGGTGCTCCTCGCGGGCGTGCTCGCCACCCGCCTCGCAGCCCGAGCGGCCGGTCCGGTCGAGCGGCTCTCAGCTGCCGCTGAGGCGATGGCAGGCGGCGACCTGCGGGTGGACGTGCCCGACGAAACGGGCGAACTCGCCATCATGTCGCGGGCTCTCGCCGATCTGCGAGAGCAGATGCGCCGCAGACTCGAAGAGCTCGGCACAGAGCAGCGCAACCTCCGCTCGGTGCTCGATGGGCTCACCGACGCGGTCTTTCTTCTCCACGACGACCGTGTCGTATTCGCGAACAACGCTGCAGGCCGGCTCTTCCGTACGCCGTCACGGGGATGGCGTGACCAGGCCCTCGCGGACACCGGCCTGCCGGCCTCGGTACTCGACGTCATCGTCACGAGCCTGGGAGACGATGAGTCATCGGCTCGTGAGTGGGGACCGGACCCCTCGGGACGCACGCTACGAATCAGCGTACTGCCGCTCAATCACACCGAGACACATCGCCGCACGTTAGTGGTCGTGAGCGACACCACGGAGCGAACGCGGCTGGACCGTGTACGCCGCGACTTCGTCGCGAATGCAAGCCACGAACTCAAGACGCCAGCAGCGGCGATCCACCTGCTCGCGGAGTCAGCGGCCCATGCGGCGGCAGACGGAGACACCGACGTCGCCCTCTCCTTCGCGCTCCAGATCGAACAGGAGTCGGCACGGCTCGGACGGCTCGTGACCGACCTGCTCGACCTGTCCCGTCTCGAAGCGACTCCCGCATCGGACAGCGTGACCGACATGCGCGAGGCGGTCGCCAACGCGGTGATCGCTCACGGGCCCTCGGCGAAGGATGGCGGTCTGGACATCGTCACGGACACGCGCTCGATCACCGGTGTCGACGTCTTCGCCAAGGCAGATCCCACCGACGTCGCGATAGCCCTCGACAACCTGCTCGACAACGCCATCAAGTACACCGAGGAAGGCGTCGTCACCGTGCGGGTCGAGGCAGAAGACGACCTCGTACGCGTCATCGTGTCTGATACCGGAATCGGTATCCCCGCCGGGGACCTGCCGAGGATCTTCGAGCGCTTCTACCGCGTCGACCGGGCGCGGTCCCGACGTAGCGGCGGAACGGGGCTCGGACTCGCACTCGTCCGCCACGTGGTCGAGCGCTCCGCCGGTACGGTCGAGGTGACCTCGGAACCGGGTGTCGGCACGAGCTTCGCAATCACCCTGCCGCGCGCGTAGCTCCCGGGTCACGCAACCCGCTTGCGCGTGACCCACCAGACGTACACGCCGACCGCCACCAACAGGAACGCTGAGCCGAGCATCCATGATGCGATGATGTCACCGAGGTAGTGCACGCCCAGGTAGACGCGGGAGATCGCTACCCCGAACGCGAGCAATGAACACCCGAGCCAGGCCCACAACTTCACGGGGACCGAGCGCGCCAGGACGAAGAAGAGGAAGGCCACAATCCCGAAGTAGAGGAAGGCAGCCAGCGCGTGACCGGAGGGGAAGCTGTAGGACTCCGGAATCGGGATTCGGGCGACCTCGAGGCCGGGCCGGGCGCGCTCGACGACTTCCTTGAGCGTATTTCCCGCCATCGTACCAAGCACCATGGTCGCCGCCAGCAGTACAGCCTCGGCGCGTCGGCCCCGCACGAGCAGCCAGAACGAGCCAAGCACGGTGAGCGCGGCCATCACCCACCCGGACCCCAGAAAGCTAAACGCGCGCGCAAGCGCCTTAGCGGCCGGCAAGCCAACGCCCCGCATCGCTTCGGAGATGCGCGCGTCGATGTCTTGGAACGCTGGGAAGAAGAGCAGGGCTGCCGTGAGCGCCAGAAGACCCGCAAGCGCAATCCCCGTGATGACGACGGCGATACCTGGAGCCGGGTTCCGGCTCCAGGGATGGGCGCTGGCAGGCCGCATCCCGTTTCTCCTAGGCTCCAGCCGCGTCAACGAGCCGCGCGGCTACCTGCTTCTTGCGTGACAGAACCCCCGGCATCCACACAGATCCCTCGGCCAGCGACACTCCGAGCCCGCGCTCGGCGAGACGCAGCTTGCCGACTGCGATGATCTCGCTCCCCTCGCGGACCACATCGGTCACCATCAGAAGAACGAGATCGTATCCCCGGGCCTCGCGCAGCGAATCCATCACGGCGCGCAACTCAGCGGCGTGTTCCATCACCGCGGCGAGATCAACCGTCTCGACCTGGCCGATCGCCGCGAGCGTGTCGCCGGCGTGATACTCCTTCAGGTCGGCTTTGACCGCGCGCTCCGCGGAGAAGGCCTCACCGGCGGTGCGGGCCTTGAACATCTCGAGCCCGAACGCCAACGGGTCGACCCCGAGCAACCCGCCCAGGTGCGATGCCACACGGTGGTCGGTCTCGGTGGTCGTCGGCGACTTCAGCAGAACGGTGTCGCTCAACACCGCCGAGAGAAGGATCCCGGCCATGGCCTCGGGAACGGGGATGCCGACCTCCTCATAGCGCGCAGCGACGATTGTGGCGGTCGAGCCTACCGGGATGTTGAGGAAGAGAATCGGACCGTACGTCTGGACGTCGCCGATCCGGTGGTGGTCGACCACTTCGACGACCTCCGCCTCCTCGATACCGGGTGCGGACTGCGCCATCTCGTTGTGGTCGACGAGGATGACCCGGCGGCGGATGCCGCGCGCGACGTTCGTGCGCGTGAGCATGCCCACCGGCCGGTTCTCGGCATCGACGACTACGGCCTCGCGGTGCGGCGAGTCGAGGAGGTCCTCGAGGGCCTCGGAGAGCAGCATCTCGGGCTCGAAGAGCAGCACGTCAGTGTCCATCACGTCGCCCACTGTGTGCGAGAGATTCACCAATCGGGCCGCAGCGAAGGTGTCATGCGACGTGGAGATGACCGCGGCACCGCGTGCGCGGGCGAGTTCGAGGACGTCAGATTCGGGATGGCTACCACCCGATACGATAAGGCACGCCACCCCGGCCTCGAGAGCCATCGGCTGCGAGCGCTTCCGGTCTCCGACCACAAGCGTGTCACCCGGCTTGATGTAGCCGACCATCGTCGCGGGTTCCATCGCTCCGATGAGCACGCCGCCCGAGAGCGTCATCTCCAGGTCTCCCGCCAGCAGCGTGCCGTCGAGCACTGCGACGAGCCGCTTCACTGCGACCGGCGAGACCGAGAAGCCGTGTATCTCGATCTCGCTGAGGTAGGCCTCGGCGAGAATCGTCTGGTTGATGAGCCCGCGAACCGCCTCGTCCTCGAGCACGGGCAGCGCGCGAACACCACACTCGCGCATGATCCGCCCGGCATCGAGCATCGTGCGGTCCCGCTCGACGGTCACGACCTCTTCGGTCATGACATCGCGAACGCGCGTGTAGACGTGCTCGATCTCCTCGGGCGGCTGGACGCCGAAGCGGTCGAAGGCCCACGTCGTCTCCGGCGGAAGCGGCCCAAGACGCGCGGGAACGTATACGCTGGCGGTGTCGGTCAAGTTCTTCAGGTGAGTGTAGGCCACCGCTGAACAGATGGAGTCGTTGTCGGGGTTCTTGTGGCCAAAGACCAGGACAGGACCCATGGGTTCGTCCCTACCTCCTCGGTGCTCGTGCGCGCTCTCAGTCTCGCACTTTCCGCAGCGGGGCGAAACCCGCCAGCAGTTTCTTCGTACCCGCCGTGCGGAACGAGACGGTTATCTTGTCTCCGTCGACTCCGGTGACCGTGCCGAGACCGAACACCTTGTGGTCCACGACGTCCCCGGTCTCGAACGTCTCGCGTTCTTCGACCGGCCGAGGCGAGCGGGACTGGCCCGAGCCGAAGACCCGCCCTCCCGGCTCTGACCGGCCGGTCCCGGCCATCGAGCCGCGCGAGGCCGCGCCGCGCCGGGTGAAGCCGGTACCGGTGACGCCGGTCGAGCCGAGACCAGCCCCGACGACGTGCTTCTCCGGAATCTCGCCGATGAAGCGGCTCGGCGGGTTGTGCTGTGTCGACCCGAACAGGCTGCGCGAGTGTGCGTGAGTGAGGTAGAGGCGCTCACGCGCACGGGTGATTCCGACGTACGCCAGCCGCCTCTCCTCTTCGAGCCCCGACTCATCGAACATCGAGTTCGCGTGAGGGAAGATCGAGTCCTCGAGCCCGACGATGTAAACCACGGGGAACTCAAGGCCCTTGGCCGTGTGTACTGTCATTAGAGTGACCGCCCGCTCACCCTCGACGAGCGTGTCGATGTCGGTGCGGAGTGCGACCCACTCCATGAACGCCGGCAGATCGGCACCTTCGTGAGCGGCGGCGAACTCGTCGACGACGCCGAAGAGCTCGCGGATGTTCTCGATGCGGCCGTCCGCCTCGATGCTGCGCTCGGCTTCGAGCGCGGATACCAAGCCGGAGAGGGCCACGACCTCCTCCAAGAGTTCGCGTAGGCCACCCCCTGAACCCGCCTGCTCCCGGATCTCGCCGAGGAGCTCGACGAACGCGGCAACCCGGGTGCGTGGCCCGGTGCCGAGCAACCCCTCCTCCACGGCAAACCGCAGTCCACTTTCGAAGCTCATCCCTCGCTTTGCAGCCTCGTACTCGACGGTGGAGACCGTACTGTCGCCAATTCCGCGTTTGGGCTTGTTGATGATGCGCTTGAGCGCGATCTCATCAGCAGGGTTCACCGCGGCCTTGACGTACGCCATCACGTCACGGATCTCGGCACGGTCGAAGAAGCGCGTACCACCGACGATCTGATAGGGCACGCCGGTCCGCAGGAATACGTCCTCCAGCACGCGGGACTGGGCGTTCGTGCGGTAGAAGACCGCCATGTCCGCGTAGGAGCGGCCCTCTTCGCGCAAGAGCCGCTCAATCTCCGTGGCGACGAAGCGGGCTTCGTCGCGCTCGTCGGTCGCGTAGTAACGGCTGATGGACTCGCCGCCAGCGTTCGCTGTCCAGAGCGTCTTGGGCTTGCGCCCCTTGTTGTTCGCCACCACAGCGTTGGCTGCGGCGAGAATGGTCGCCGTGGAGCGATAGTTCTGCTCGAGGCGTATCACGGTTGCGTCGGGGTAGTCCCGCTCGAACTCGAGGATGTTGCGTATGTCCGCACCGCGCCACGAGTAGATCGACTGGTCGTCATCACCGACCACCATGAGGTTGCGCCGCTTCGCGGCAAGCAGACTCACGATGCGGTACTGCGCGTGGTTCGTGTCCTGGTACTCGTCCACCAGAACGTACCGGAAGCGGTCCTGGTAAGCCTCAAGGACCTCGGGGTACTTCGCAAGCAGACGGTGCGCCTCCACGAGCAGGTCGTCGAAGTCGAGCGCGTTGGCCTCGCGCGTGCGCGCCCGGTAGCGTGGGAACACCTTTGCGGCCGCCTTGTCGACCGGGCTCACCGCGGTCGACGCGAACTCGGCGGGCTCGATCAGCTCGTTCTTCGCGGCAGAGATACGCGCTGCGATGGCGTTCACCGGGTAGCGCTTCGGGTCGAACTCGAGGTCCTTCATCACCGAGATGATCATCCGCTTGGCGTCATCGGCGTCGTAGATGGTGAACGAGCGGGTCAAACCTGCCAGCTCCGCATCCGCACGCAGCATCCGCACGCACATCGCATGGAAGGTCATGACCCACATGGCCCTGACGCCCGGACCTACGAGGTCGCCGAGGCGCGAACGCATCTCCTCGGCAGCCTTGTTGGTGAAGGTGATCGCGAGAATCTCGGCCGGCGAGGTCCCCCGATCGCCGACGATGTGGGCGATCCGCTGGGTAAGCACGCGCGTCTTGCCCGACCCGGCACCCGCGAGCACGAGGAGCGGGCCCTCGGTCGTGGTCACGGCGTCGCGCTGCGCAGGATTGAGATCGGAGAGGTCCACAGTCATAGACTGTTCAGTTTAGCCCTTCGCGACGGGCGAATCCACGGCACACATGAGGTGGCACGGCCAGTGAGATACTTCGGAGCCCGGCTCGTCATTTGATGAACTTGATCATCGTGAACGAGTCGCCGGAGTCGCCCAGGCACTCGTTGTGGATGATGGTCCGCTCTCCCTTGACGTGCTGGATGTTGCCACACTTCTCGCACACCGAGAGACGACAGACGCTGCACGATCCGAGGCGCGGGGCACCGAAGGCCCCGCAGTGCGGGCAGAACTTCGACACACCTCCGGTGACGCTCACCGATACCGACCTCCGGACGACGATCGTGCGCCCTCGTGACCGGGCCCCGGGACCCGGCGTCCCCACGCTCAGGCGAGCCGCTTGCCGACCGCCTCCGCTACAGGTCTCAGTTCGACGATAAGGTTCCGTAGTCCTTCAAGATCGAGCGATTGCGGTCCGTCGCAGAGTGCCGCCCGCGGATCCGGATGCGCCTCGACCATGATGCCGTCGGCGCCCACGGCGACCGCTGCGCGGCACACCGCCGGGACGAGGTCAGCCTGCCCCGTCGGATGCGACGCATCTACTATTATCGGCAGGCGGGAGAGCTTCTTGACGACGGGTATCGCCGTGATGTCGAGGGTGAAGCGCGTCGAGGTTTCGAAGGTCCTGATGCCACGCTCGCAGAGGATCACGTTCGGGTTGCCCTGCATCGTGATGTACTCGCTCGCGGCGAGCCACTCCTCGATGGTGGCAGCCATCCCCCGCTTGAACAGCACCGGCTTGTGCGACTCGGCGGTAGCGGCGCCGATCTTCTTGAGCAGGGAGAAGTTCGCCATGTTCCGCGTCCCGATCTGGAGGATGTCCGCATACGCATCGACGACCTCTACGTGTGCTGAATCAACGACCTCGGTCACGCAGAGGAGCCCGTAGGCATCGGCCGCCTCCTTGAGCAGGCGAAGGCCCTCCTCCTCCATGCCCTGGAACGAATAGGGGCTCGTGCGCGGCTTGTACGCTCCGCCTCGGAGCACGCGGATGCCGAGAGCGGCGCATGCCTCGGCCACCTCCATCATCTGCTCCCGGCTCTCCACCGAGCAGGGGCCGGAGATGATGGTGACGTCACCATCGCGCTGAACAGGGTTGGGCAGGCCCGCCTTTTGGTCGGACATCCCCCTCAGAGCTCCTTCATGACGTGCAAGATGGCCTCGTAGATCTCGCGAAGGTTGTCCGCGTAGAGCGGGCCCTCGTTGCACCGTGCGAGATGGGTGAAGATCTCCTCCTCGCGCTTGGGATCGTACAGGCCGAGCTGCACCTTCGGCTTGAGTTCCCGGATATCAAGTGCGTGCTGCGCGCGCTCGTTCAGTAGCTCCACGATCTTGCAGTCGATATCGTCGATGCGCGACCTCAACTGCTCGATCTCGCGCTGGACATCATCGGCGTGTTCGGTCATCTCATTCACTCCGATCCCGTCGGGTTCCTCGGCGGCCGCACCGAGTCGGCCCTGCGGCCCGTTGCTCTCTTATTCCCACTCGATGGTGCCGGGCGGCTTGCTCGTGATGTCGTAGGCGACCCGGTTGATGCCATCGACCTCGTTGATGATTCGGTTGCTCATGCGCGCCAGCAGCTCGTGCGGCAGGCGCGCCCAGTCCGCCGTCATGGCGTCCGCTGAGGTGACCGCCCGGATGATGATTGGCCGCCCGTACGTCCGCTCGTCGCCCATGACGCCCACGCTTCGGATGTCGGGCAGCACCGCGAAGTACTGCCACACCGCGCGGTCACGGTCCCACGCCGAGATCTCCTCGCGCACGATTGCGTCGGCACGGCGCAGGATCTCGAGCTTCTCGTGCGTGATCTCGCCGATGATACGTACGGCGAGCCCAGGCCCGGGGAAGGGCTGGCGGTGGACGATCTCGTCGGGCAAGCCAAGTTCGGCACCCACCGCACGAACCTCATCTTTGAAGAGCGCCTTGAGCGGCTCGATGAGATCGAAGTGGACGCCTTCCGGGAACGGGATGAGGTTGTGGTGGCTCTTAATCTTGGCCGCGGTCTTGTTGCCTGACTCGATGACATCAGGGTAAAGGGTGCCCTGTGCGAGCCAGGTGACGCCCTCGAGCCTCGTGGCCTCCTCGAAGAAGACCTTCCAGAACTCCTCACCGATGATTCGGCGCTTCTCCTCCGGGTCGGTGACCCCGGCGAGCAGGGAGAGGTAGCGCTCCTCGGCGTCGACATGCACGAGATCGATGTGGAACTGGTCGCGAAAGGTGCGCACGACCTGGTCGGCCTCATCGAGGCGCAACATGCCGTGATCGACGAAGACACACGTGAGCCGGTCGCCGGTCGCACGGTGTAGCAGGGCAGCCACCACGCTCGAGTCCACCCCGCCCGAAAGCCCGCAGATCACGCGGCCCTCGCCGACCTGCTCCCGGACCTGTTCGACGGTCTCGTCGATGATGTTGACCATAGTCCAGACTGGGGGAATCCCGGCGATGTCGTGGAGGAATCGCTTGATGATGTCCTGCCCGAACTCCGTGTGTGCGACCTCAGGATGGAACTGCGTGGCGTAGAGCTTGCGCTGCGGGTCCTCCATGGCGGCGACCTGCGTGATCGCGGTGCGCGCGGTCACGCTAAACCCATCGGGCACCGTCCCGACGCTGTCGCGGTGGCTCATCCACACCTGGCTGCGCTCGGGGACGTCCTCGAACAGGCGGCACGCCGGGGCGGTGACCTCGAGCTCTGCGAAGCCGTACTCGCCGATGTCGGTCCTCGGGACCTCGCCGCCCAGTTCGAGCGCCATGAGCTGCATGCCGTAGCAGAATCCGAGGATAGGAACGCCCATCTCGAGGATGCGGCGGTCCATCCGTGGCGCCCCCTCAGCGTACACGCTCGCCGGACCGCCCGAGAGTATGAGCGCTGCGGGAGCGCGGCGTTCGACCTCCTTGGCGGAGATGTCGAACGGGACGATCTCCGAGTAGACCCGCGCCTCGCGTACGCGGCGCGCGATCAGCTGCGCGTACTGTGCCCCGAAGTCGAGAACGAGGACGGTCGGTTGCTGCTCGTGGTAGGAGACGCTCACCGCGGTCCCCTACCGACCCATCCCCACGCCCTGCGACTGCTGGAGGGCCTTGCCCTCTGTCTGCAGCGAGGGCGCGACCATGACCTCGGCCTTCTGGAACGCCTTGAGATTCTCGTACCCGGTCGTCGCCATCGAGGTGCGAAGCCCGCCGAGCAGGTTGAGCGTGCCGTCGTTCTCGTGGGCGGGGCCGAGGAGGATATCTTCGAGCGAGCCCTTCACGCCGGTACGCACGCGGGTCCCGCGCGGGAGGTCGGGGTGGAAGGTCGCCATGCCCCAGTGATAGCCGCGGCCGGGCGCCTCGCTGGCAGACGCCAGCGGGGAGCCGATCATGATGGCATCGGCGCCCACGGCGATGGCCTTGGCGAGGTCGCCGCCGGTGCGCATGCCGCCGTCGGCGATGACGTGCGCGTAGTAGCCCGTCTCGTCGAGGTGGCGCATGCGCGCGGCCGCGGCATCCGCAATCGCGGTGCACTGCGGCACGCCGATGCCCAGGACCCGGCGCGAGGTGCACGCGTGGCCCGGACCGACACCGACGAGCACACCGACCGCACCGGCCCGCATAAGGTGTAGCGCGCCCTGATAGGAGCAGCACCCGCCAATCATGCAGGGGACATCGAGATTGCGCACGAACGCGTTGAGGTCGAGCGGCTCTGTGAAGGACGACTTGTGCTCGGCCGAGACCACCGTGCCCTGGATCACGAGGATGTCGAGACCGCCCGCGAGCGCGGGCTCGATGTACTGCTCGACGTTCTGGGGAGTCAGGCTCGCCGCCACTAGCACTTTTCCATCTTTAATCTCCTTGACCCGCTGGGTGATGAGCTCCGGCTTGACGGGCTCACGGTATATCTCCTGCATCTTGCGGGTCGCCTCTTCCTTCGAGAACGAAGCGATCGCGTCGAGATGCGGCCCGGGGTCCTCATAGCGGGTCTGGATGCCCTCGAGATTGAGAACGGCCAGACCGCCCAGCTTGCCCATCGTGATGGCGAAGCCCGGATCGACCACGCCGTCCATCGCCGAGGCGAGAACCGGCAGCGGCAAGGAGTACTCCCGGTCACGGAAGGCGAACGTCCAGGTGATGTCCACATCGCGCGGGTCGCGGGTACGCCGTGAAGGCACAATCGCGATGTCATCGAAACCGTATGCCCTGCGCGCCGTCTTGCCCCGTCCGATTTCGATCTCCATGTGTCCCGCTGCCTCCTCGTGTCCCTGTCGCCCTCTCGGGCAGTTGCATACCGCCGGTATGAAGTAAGACCACGCACGATGCGCCCGAGACACGCTGGCGAGCGCATGGCCTGGTCTGATGTGAGCTGTTTTTTGGCTCGCGGCGTCCGGCCGCCGCTCTCGGTCCTTCGTATTCTAGGCGTTATGTCCCACTGCGTGAACCGCCACACCGGCATTCAGTGCCGGTTTCTTATCTAAGACAGAGTCCTACACGTTGAAACGGAAGTGCACGACGTCGCCGTCGCGCATCACGTACTCCTTGCCCTCGACCCTCAGCTTGCCCGCCGCGCGTGCGCCGGCCTCGCCTCCGAGAGCATCAAAGTCGTCGAAGGACGCAATCTCGGCCTTGATGAATCCCCGCTGGAAGTCGCTGTGGATGACGCCTGCGGCCTCGGGAGCCGTCACCCCTACCCGGACCGTCCACGCACGGACCTCCTTCTCGCCAGCGGTGAAGTAGCTTTGCAGTCCGAGGAGCCGGTACGCCTCGCGGATGAGCACGTTGAGCCCGGGCTCCGCCAACCCGATGGCCTCCAGGTACTCCGCAGCCTCAGCGGGATCGAGCTCGGCCAGGTCGGCCTCGACCTTCGCGCATATCTTGACAGGCACCACACCATCGATGGGCTCCAGATCGGTGTACAACTGATCCTCGTCGACGTTGGCCACGTAGAGCATCGGCTTCATCGTCAGCAGGTGCAGGTCGCGCAGAAGCGCGCGTTCCTCATGGGTCATCTCCATATGCCCCGCACGATGGCCCTCGGCAAGCCAGACCTCTACCTTGCGGACTATCTCCACAACCGGCTCGAGGGCCTTGTCGCGCTTTGCATCCTTCTCGAGCCGGGGCAGCGCGCGCTCAATCGTCGCGAGATCGGCGAGCACGAGCTCCGTGCGAATCGTCTCGACGTCGTCGACCGGATCGACCCGACCCGTCACGTGCACGACATCAGGGTCGGAGAAGTAGCGCACGATCTCGCATACGGCGTCGGTCTCCCGAATGTTTGCGAGGAACTGGTTGCCGAGGCCCTCGCCCTCGTTCGCGCCCTTGACGAGCCCGGCGATGTCGACGAACTCGACAGTCGCCGGCACCACGCGCTGCGGCCGGACGATCTCGGCGATACGGTCGAGCCGCCGGTCGGGAACGGGCACGACACCGACATTGGGTCCAATGGTGGTGAAAGGGTAGTTGGCCGCCACACCGGTCTTCCGAGTGAGAGCGGTGAAGAGCGTGGACTTACCGACGTTCGGCAGTCCGACGATGCCGATGGATAGTGCCACTTGATGACTCCTCCGATGGGTACTGTTAGCCTTGTGGGGCGAATCGTCGTTCGTACTCTACTCGACGCACCAGACCACCGCCACCCACGAGGAGGAACCATTGCGAATCGGCATGTTCGCAGATATGTACAAGCCCCATCTGAGCGGCGTCACGAACTACATCTCGCTGTATAAGAAGCGCTTCGAGGAGCTGGGCCACGAGGTGTGGATCTTCACCTTCGGCCACACCGAGTACACCGATGACGAGCCCCGGGTGATCCGCTCCCCCGCCATTCCCTGGGGCGACACCGGATGGCAGATGGGACTCGTGCTCTCTTCGGAGGCCAAACGGATCGTCCCCACGCTCGACGTGGCGCACGTACATCACCCGTTCGTATCGGGGCGCGTCGCACTCGAGTACTGTCGACCGACGGGGATTCCTATCGTGTTCACGAACCACACACGCTACGACCTGTACTCGGACACCTACGCGTGGTTCATGCCGAAGACGATGCGCTACACCTACATCCGGCGCTATCTGAAGGAGTTCGCCAGCGACATCGACCTCGTGCTAGCGCCGTCCCCGGGAATCAAGCAGTGGCTCGCCGAGTTCGGCGTGACCGATGAGAGCGTGTTGCTGTCGAACTGCGTGGATACCGAGCCGTTCCGCAACCCTGCGGCCCCCCACTCTCGCGAAGAGTACGGGTTCCCGTCGGACTCGGTCGTCTTCTGCTATCTCGGCCGCGTGAGTGCCGAGAAGAACATGGAGCTGCTCACGCGCTCATTCATCCATGCGGCAGACGAGGTCTCGAACGCCTGTCTACTCGTCCTCGGTGAGGGGGCCGCCCTCTCGGAGACGAAGAAGAGCGTCAAGGAGGCAGGGCTGAGCGATCGCGTCCACTTCGCAGGTATCACGCCCTATTCAGAAGTCCCTGACTACCTGGCCGCCGCTGACGTGTTCGTCACCGCGTCGGTATCCGAGGTCCACCCTCTCGTCGTCATGGAGGCGTTCGCCGCGGGCCTGCCGGCCATCGGTGTACGCTCACCGGGAGTGGGCGACATCGTGGAGGACGGGGTAACCGGCTTCCTCACCCCTGAGGACGCCGGTGCTTTCGCCGCACGCATGGTGGAGATCGCCACCGATCGCGGGCTGCGCGAGCGTCTCGCATCAGCCGCGAGCACGACCGCCGGCCGCTACGACGTGCGCATCATGGCCGAGGAGCTCGTAGGCCACTACCAGCGGCTCATCGCGGAGCGATTCGGCCGCGCTGACGCCATGTGAGGGCGCGCGGCAGCGCTATGCGCTGGGTTCCCGCTCCACCCGCTCGACCTCCTCGACGATCGTCGTGTGCGTCACGCCGTCGACGAGCGTTCTCAGGCCCCAGGCGACGACGGCGTACACGATGATTGCGAGCAGCGCGCTCCACTCGAAGACCGACCCGATCCGCGTCTCGGTCACTCCGAACACCGCGTCGAACGGACTCATGAACGGACCCGACGCCCAGTAGACGACGTCGACGAAGCCCGCCTCGGGGTTGGCACCGAGCAGCAGGAGCCCGAAGCGGAACGCCAGCAGCACCTCGACGGCGGCGGCGACCCACGAGATGACCCCCGTCAGTACCCGGCCGGCGGAGGAACGTCTCTTTGTGACGATCACCTGCTGGTTCGAGTGTCCGGTCTCGGCCATGAGGCCCCCCTTCATGCGATGCGGCCCTCGGTCTGGAGCCACCCCTGATAGTACTCGTACTCACCAGAGACCCCAACCCCGTAGCATGAGGCCCCGGACGCATAGGCGTCCGGGGCCTCGGCTCGCTCACCACAAAGCGGGTGGGCGCTACATCATCCCGCCCATGCCGCCCATGCCCGCCATGGCGGCGGCAGCGTCCTCCTTCTGCGGGATGTCGTTGACGGTCGTCTCGGTGATGAGGATGAGAGCGGCGATCGACGCGGCGTTCTGCAGCGCCGAGCGCGTGACCTTCACGGGGTCGATGACGCCCATGCTCATCAGGTCGCCATACTCGCCGGTCACTCCGTTCAGGCCGAAGCCCTTGGTCGCCTCGTGCCTGACCCTCTCCACGACGACCGAGCCCTCGAAACCGGCGTTGGATGCGATGGTTTTGAGCGGCTCGTCGAGCGCTTTGCGGATGATCTTGACACCGATCATCTCCTCCTCATCGAGCTCAAGCGAGTCGAGCGCCGCCGAAGCGTCCACAAGCGCAACGCCACCGCCGGCGACGATGCCCTCCTCGACGGCGGCGCGCGTGGCCTGCAGCGCGTCCTCGATGCGATGCTTCTTCTCCTTGAGTTCGATCTCGGTGGCCGCGCCGACCTTGATGACGGCCACGCCGCCGGAGAGCTTCGCCAGGCGCTCCTGGAGCTTCTCGCGGTCAAAATCGGAGTCGGAGTTCTCGATCTCGGACTTGATCTGGTTGATGCGGGCCTTGATGTCTTCCTCGGAACCGGCACCGTCGATGATAGTGGTGTCCTCCTTGCTGACCTTGACGGTCTTCGCGCGGCCGAGCATGTCGAGCGTGGCGCTCTCCAGCTTCATGCCGAGCTCCTCGGAGACGACCTTGCCGCCAGTGACGATGGCGATGTCCTCGAGCATGCGCTTGCGACGGTCGCCGAAGCCCGGTGCCTTGACGGCTACGGCGGTGAAGGTTCCGCGCAGCTTGTTGACGACGAGCGTGGCAAGCGCCTCGCCCTCGACGTCCTCGGCGATGATGAGCAGCTGCTTGCCGGCCTGCATGACCTTCTCGAGCACCGGAAGCAGGTCCTGGATCGAACCGATCTTCTGGTTCGCGATGAGGATGAGGGGCTCGCTCAGCACGGCCTCCATGCGGTCGGGATCGGTGATCATGTAGGGCGAGATGTAGCCCTTGTCGAACTGCATGCCCTCGACGGTCTCGATGTCGATGCCGAAGGTCTGGGACTCCTCGACGGTGATGACGCCGTCCTTGCCCACGACCTCCATCGCCTCGGCGATCTTGTTGCCGATGACTTCGTCGGCGGCGGAGATGGCGCCGACGTGCGCGATCTCCTCCTTGTCCTCGATGTCTTTCGCATTGGCCTTAATCGCCTCGACGACGGCCTCGACCGACTTCTCGATGCCGCGCTTGATTGCGAGCGGGTTGGCACCCGCGGCCACGTTGCGCAGACCCTCACGCACGATGACCTGGGCGAGCAGCGTGGCGGTGGTGGTGCCGTCGCCGGCCACGTCGTTGGTCTTCGTCGCGACCTCCTTGACCAGCTGGGCGCCCATGTTCTCGAGCGCGTCGTCGAGCTCGATCTCCTTGGCGATGGTTACGCCGTCGTTAGTGATGGTCGGTGCGCCGAACTTCTTCTCGAGCACCACGTAACGGCCCTTGGGGCCGAGGGTGACCTTGACCGCGTCAGACAACTTGTTCACGCCGGTTTCGAGACCGCGGCGGGCCTCCTCATCGAACCTGATCTCTTTAGCCATCTAGAGTGTCTCCTCCTTACGGGATTCCTCGGGATGCCGGCCGTCTAGACGACGACCGCGATGATGTCACGCTCGGCATCGAGGATCTTATACTCGATATCGTCGATCTTGACCTCGGAGCCGCCGTACTTGCTGTAGATGACCGTGTCGCCGACCTTCACATCGATCGGGACGCGGGTGCCGTCGTCCTTGAGTTTGCCGTCGCCTACGGCCACGACCTCTCCGCGCTGCGGCTTCTCCTTGGCGGTATCCGGAATGAACAGACCGCTCTTGGTCTGCTCCTCGGCCTCCGCCGGCTTGACGATCACGCGATCGCCCAACGGCTTGAGATTCATCTGCTGCCCTCCTATATCGTTCGTTCCGACCGTACTGGTGACGTGATGATGGTGCGGCCCGCCTGGCGAGCCCCTCCGCTCAGCGCTGCCGCGATAGGGTATGTACCCGTTCGCAGCCGGACCTTGCGCCTGCTGGCACTCGAATGCCCCGAGTGCCAACCTGTTCGGATTCTAGTATTGAGTGCGCTCGAATTCAACCCCCTTCAACAGGGTTCTTGCAACAAGATTGAGTGCGTTCGACTCATATCACGGGTAGTAGATGTCCCTCGGGCGTGTGAGTTCTCAGCCGAGCGGCAGGTCGGCGACCGCCTCGGCATCAAGACCGAGGAGGTCCCCATGGCGCAGACGCCACGTCCCGGCCGCCGCTATCATCGCGGCGTTGTCTGTGCACAGACCGATCTCCGGAACGGTGAGGGTCGCACCCCTTTCGGCGAGCGCCGAGCGCAGCGATTCGCGAAGCGACGGGTTCGCCGCCACCCCGCCCGCGAGACACACCGTCTTCACGCCGTGCTCCTCGGCGGCGCGCACGGTCTTAGCGACCTGAACGTCTACGATCGCCGCCTGGAACGAAGCCGCCAGGTCGGGGACGTCAATCTCCCGACCGGCCTCCCGCTCGTGGCGGATATGGTTGATGACGGCGGTCTTCAGCCCCGAGAGAGAGAAACGGTAGTCACCGGAGCGCATCATGGCACGCGGGAATGCGATTGCGTTCGGATCCCCCTCGGCGGCGAACCGCGAGAGTATCGGGCCGCCCGGATACCCGAGACCGAGCACCTTCGCGACCTTGTCGAACGCCTCTCCCGCGGCGTCATCGAGCGTCTCGCCGAGCGTCTCGTACACGCCCCACTGGCGCACGTGTACGAGCGAGGTATGGCCACCGGAAACGACGAGCGCGATGAGGGGCGGTTCGATGTCTGGATCGACGAGCACGTTCGCGAAGATGTGGCCTTCGAGGTGGTTCACGCCCACCAGTGGCAGTCCGGTCGCGAACGCAAGTCCCTTCGTGTAAGCGAGACCGACCACAAGCGCGCCAATCAGGCCCGGCCCGTGCGTCACCGCGAGGGCATCGACATGGCCCATCGTGAGCCCCGCCCGGTCGAGAGCCTCGGCGACTACGCCGACGATCGCCTCGGTATGCTTCCGCGATGCGATCTCGGGCACCACGCCCCCGAAGCGTGCGTGAAAGTCCACCTGACTCGCTACGACACTCGAGAGCACCTCGGTACCACCGCGCATCACCGCCGCAGCAGTCTCGTCGCACGAGGTCTCGATCGCCAGCACGATCTCTCTGCCTGGCGGCGGCAGGCGACGTTCCGCTTCGGGCAGGTCGCCCCACATGATGAGCGCATCCTGGCCGGCCTGGTAGTACTCCGAACGTACCCCTTCGACCGCGAGGCCCACGGCACGGTAGAAGCCGAGTGCGGCCTCGTTGTCGTCCCGGACCTCGAGCGTCAGCCGTCGAGCCCCGGCGCGTGCGGCGCGGATCGCAAGGTCGTCGTAGAGCGTCTGTCCGACGCCGCATCTGCGCGCTGATGGCGCGACTGCGAGGTTCATAAGATGCGCTTCGTCACCGACGATCATCACTCCGCCGTAGCCGACGACTCTCCCGTCGGCCTGTTCCGCCACGAGCCAGATGCGGTCAGAACGGCAGATCTCCCCCATGAACATCGCGGGTGACCAAGGGTCAGGGAACGAGACGCGCTCGATTTCGAGGACGCCCTCGAGGTCATAGGGTGCGAACTGGCGCAGTACGACCGTCATGGCAGCTCACCCCCCTGACCGGCATCCGTCACACCGGATGCAGGCAGCGCCGAACCGACGGCACCAACACGGAGCCGCTCGTTCTCCTCGGCATCGGAGAGCCTCGTGTAGATGGGCAGCAGGCTCTGCGGGTGCCCGTCGCCCGCCTCGTTGGCGGCGCGAGCCGCGTTGTACGCTGCCAGGAGCCCCGCGCCGCTCGGTAGCCAGAGATCTTCGGGGAGTATGCGGGCGCCCGAATCCTCGAGCCTGCGGAAGACCGCAGCGTGCTTGCGCAGACCGCCCCCGGCCAGAAGCAGCGACTCCTTGCGGTCAAGCCACTCGGCGACCACGTCCGACGGGTAGGCCACCCGATCGCCGGTCAAACGGCGCGCTGCGCCGTCCTCAAGCGCGAAGAGCGCAGGATAGACCTCTCCCCTCATCGCGTCGCCAACCACGCCAAGGAGCCCGGAGAAGCGTCCAGCGCACGCCCACGCGATCGCGTCGAGCGTCCCTGCACCGTACAGCGGCGTCCCGAGACCGTGGGCGAGCCCCTTGGCGGTCGCCACGCCGATGCGCGCGCCCGTGAACGACCCCGGTCCACGGCCGACGACGACCTCGCACAGGTCGCCGGGGGTGAGCCCCTCACCCACGAGCAGGTCGCGCACTGCAGGCAGCAGGCGGCCGAGAGCTGCCCGGGGAGCCTCGAAGTCAACAGCGACACGGGTCTCGACACCCTCCTCGGTCCAGCGGCCGAGCGCCAGCGCGCAGCGATCCGTCGCCGTGTCGAACGC
>JACUUN010000003.1 GCA_014859265.1 Coriobacteriia bacterium | reverse complement strand
CATCACGATTCTCGACGTGCGCGGACTGGCAGGGCTCGGCAGCGGCTACTCCGAGGAGTAGCCCGCGTTCCCGCTCGACCGGACGATGGCAGCGTCCGTGGGCCCCCTAGTCTCCCGGCCGGTGGTGCGTGGTGTCGCTAGCCGTTCGCCCGTCCGTCAGCCTCGCGCAGTCTCGCGTCGGCCTCGGTCGCGCGTGCCCGTGCCTGGAGATAAGCCTCCGTCGCTTTTCCTGCAAGCGCCTCATAGGCGGCGGCTATCGGCTCGGCGGGCGAATCCGGCAACTCCTTTGCCTTCTCGGCGAGCGCTCTTTCTGCCTCGTTGAACCGATTCCCCAGCGTGTTGGCCTCTGCGGGCCGGTTGCCCAGGAATGCCTCGTCGGCCTGTTTGGAGATCACGAGCGCCGCGAGCTTGGCCTCCGTGTACTCGATGTACATCGAGAGATCGGCTTCGGGGAAACCAGTAGCCGCCTCGCTGAAGAGAGCTTTCGCCTCGATCACCTTGCCGTTGGATTGCCGCGTCAGCTCCGCAGAGCGCGTCACGCTCTCGCGGGTAAGCTTGTTGTATTCCTCGACGGCCTGTCGAGACAGGCCGTTCGCCTCGAGCACGAGAGCCCACGCTCGCGTGGCGGGTTCAAGCGCGGCTGCTGCCTTCTTGTTGGTGTCGAGGATGGGGTCTGCCTGCTCGAACATCTCGAGCCGTGCTTTGGCCGAGGACCGGAGCGCGCGGGCGTACGCGATCTCGTCGTCAGGCAGGTCCTCGAGCGACTCGTCGATGAGCACGAGCGCCTCCTCGAGCTTCTCGACGGCACTGGGAACTGCTTCGGCGACCTCTGCCACGCGGGTGGTCATCTCCGAATCGATCTCTGCGCGAACCACCTCATCGAGGTCGAGAACGACCGCATCCGCACTCTCGACGAGAGCGGTGGCGCCCTCAAGCAGTTCGACTGCGGCGCGCTGAGATGCGGTGGTCTGGTAGTACATCCAGCCCGCGATGCCAAGCGCGATGATGGCGATGGCCGCCACCACGACCACAACGGCCATCAAGTCTTTGCGCGGGCCACTGGGCGGGAGCGTAGGAGCATCAGGGGCCGCGGGCGGACCCACAGGCGGTGCGCCTGCGGGTCCCGAGGGTTCGGGTGAGGTGTCCGGGTCAGGTCGGCTGCTGTCGTCCACCTTTGCAACTCCTCTCCGGTCCTGCATTCTGCTCAAGGTATAGCATACGCTGCAGTCTCGGTTTGGGCGCCCACAGTCATCGACAGGTGGCGCCATTCTTGGCATATCTGTTGCTACAATTGTCGGGCAGAGTGTGGCGACCCGCCCTCTCCTCCCCCCTCAGGGGCGGATTACGCCAGCTCGACGCAGACGAGGCGCGCCCCCCACGCGCCTCGTTTCCTTTCCCGGAAGGTTCATCGCACGTTCCGGACCGTCTCCCCGCCTGCGGTAGAATCGACTGACGAAGCGGGGAGGCTGCATGACCGAGGCTGTCGAGCGTCTGGTGAACGTCGCTCTCTTCCTGGCCGCTACCCGCGGCCCCGTGAGCGCTGAGCGCATACGCACGGAGATTGCCGGGTATCCCGAGGGCCAGGACGAAGTGGCCTTCCTGCGCATGTTCGAGCGCGACAAGGACGATCTCCGCGCCATGGGGCTGGCGATTGAGTCGACCCCCGAGGGCAAGTACCGCCTCGACGCTGGCCGGACCTTCGTTGCAGGACTGGATCTCTCCGTGGACGAGGAGGCCGTGCTTAGGGCTGCCGCTGCTGTCTTCCTCGGCGACCCTTCGTTCCCGTTCACGACAAACCTGCGCTACGCGCTCGTCAAGGTGTCGGGTGCACCGGATGCGGAGATTCCGGCTGCCGCCCACCTTGCCGACGAACATCCCGAAACACAGGGCGCGACCGTCGCCACGCTGACCTCGGCTTCCAGTACGCGCAAGCGGGTCACCTTCGACTATACCAACGCGGCCGGACGTACCGCCACCCACACCGTGGAGCCCTACGGACTCTTTCTGCACGCGGGGCGCTGGTATTTGGTCGGCAGGGACATCGCACGCAACGAGGTTCGCGTCTACGCCGCCGCTCGCATGGAGAACGTCACAGCAAACACCTCACGGCCACGGACCCCCGACTTCGAGCGCCCGCTCGACTTCGTCGTGGCCGAGTATATCGGCCTGCCGTTCCAGTACGGTCCCGGCGAGACCTTCGACGCCGTCGTGCGGTTCGCTCCCTCGGTTGCCTGGCGCGCTCCCACGCTCACCGGTGGCGCAGGCGAGATCCGCCCCGGGGAGGACGGTCTGCTCTGGCACATCACCGCGCGCGACGCAGTGCGCCTCGCGCGCTGGGTAGTCGCCAGCGGGCCCGGGTTGTCGCTGGAGTCGCCTGCAGAGGTCGCGGAGCTGGTGAGCTCGGGTCTTGCCGGGGTGGTGAACCTCCATGCCTAAGGCGCCCTCGTCCGAACAGGCTCGCAGGCTGCTGCTGCTCATCGGGCTGCTCCAGCCCCAAACCGAGATTCCGCTCGCCGATCTGGCTGGCGCGCTCGGCGTGTCCGTGCCGCAGGTCACGGCCGATCTCGAGCTGCTCTCCATGTGCGGGGTCGCCCCGTACTCCCCCGGTGACCTCGTGCCCCTCTACATCGAGGGCGACACGGTCTTCGTGTACGGGGCGATGCCCGCACTCGACCGGCGGGTCCGGCTCTCGCCCGCCGAGGCCCAGGCGCTGGCCGCCGCACTCCAGGCGGCCGGCCGCACCGCCGACGACCCGCTCGTCTCGCGCCTGCTTGACGCCGCAAGCGATGCGGACCCGCACGATATCGAGCGCGTCATCCGGACGGCCGCGGCGACCGATCCGGGCAACCACGCTACGCTCTCGCTCGCCGCCGGCCAGCACGAGGCGGTCCGCATCAGATATCAGACCGGTGGTACCGAGAAGGTTACCGAACGAGTGATCGAGCCCCTCGCACTCCTCAACGAACGCGGAACCTGGTACGTTGAGGCCTACTGCCGCATGGCCGGGGCGGTGCGCACTTTCCGTGTCGACCGTGTGCGAGACGCCGAGCCCACCGGTGAGCACTTCGAGGCGAGGACCGTCATTCTTCCCGGGACCGCGCTGCCCACCGCAGGACTGCCGCGTGCGCTCGTGCGCTTCGAGGCCGGCGTCGAGGTGCCGGAGCGCGAGTGGCCCGGCATGCGTGTAATCTCAGAGGAGCCGTCAGGCACGGTCGTCGAGGTGCCGTACGCGGGGACGGGGTGGATCTCCCGGCAGGTGGCGTCCTTCCTGGGCGCAGCCGAGGTGCTTGAGCCCGCCGAGGTCCGTCGGGCGGTCGCCGAGCTGGCCGCCTCGGAACGCTGAGGCCGGGGGCTTTCGCGCGCAGCGCCCCCTCACACACGTGCGCCGATGCCGAAGCGGCGCGAAATCTCCTCGATGACCTGCTCGGAGGCGAGTCGCTCCACGTCGTCGACGGGCAGCGCTGAGAGGAACGTGCGCCCGTAGCCCTTCACGAGCACGCGCGGGTCCGCAATCACGAGACAGCCTCGGTCGGTCGAGGACCGTATGAGCCGACCGGCCGCCTGCTTGAGCTCGATGACCGCCTCAGGCAGGTAGAAGTGCTCCCACGCTGCCTTGCCGTAGCGCTCCTCCCGCTCGCGGGTGAGCGGATCGCGCACGTTGCCGAAGGGGAGCTTCGGCACCACGACGCAGCGCAGAGTGTCGCCCCGGGCATCGAAGCCCTCCCAGAACGACTTGGTGGCGAAGAGCGAAGCGCGCTCATCGGCGAGAAACTCGTCGCGCAGACGCTTCGCCGACACGCCCCTACTCTGGATGAGCAGACCGAATCCCTCCTCGGCCAGACGCGGCGCGAGCACGCGGTAGAGGTGGTCCATGTCGCGGCGGTTCGTGAAGAGCGTGAGCACCGAGCCGTCCATCGCAAGATGGAGTTCGAAGAGCAACGTCTCGAGACGGCCAAGGTACTCGCGCGTCCCCGGCGTGGCAAGGTCGGTGGGGACGAACGCTGCCATCTGGCGCTCGAAGTCGTAGGACGACGGCAGCCGCACCGCGCTCCAGCGCTCCGGCCCGAGGCGGTCCAACCCGACAGCGCGCGCGAAGTGGGCGAAGTCGTCTCCGGCGGCAATCGTGGCAGAGGTGAAGACCGCCGAGCGCACGCGCGGGAAGAACTCCTCGGCAAGCGCCTCGCCCACATCGAGGCGAGAGGCGGCGAGGCGGTCGGCACGGCCGCCCGGACGCCGGTCGACAGTGAGGTGGTAGACGTACTCGTCAGCCTCACCTTCGAGCACTGTGACGAGCGCGATGTCCTGGCTCGCAAGCCGCGTGAGCACGCCGGCTAGATCGGCTCGTGCCTCGGTCGCTGCCTGCCCCGCAGCCTCGAGGAGTGTCACCAGACGCCTTCCGGCGACGAGTATCGTCTCGAGTCGCATCGCGAGCGAGCGGCCGACGCGCGAGACCGTGCCCCACGCGCTCCCGTTGCGGACCGCCGTGTCGACCCGCACCTCGCTGATGTCGTAGCCGGCGTCCTCGCCATCTGTGTGCACGTCATGCACGAACTCGAAGAGCGAGGCGGCGAGTGTCGCGCCCTCGGTCACCCCGCGCTCCATCTCCGCAAGCGCCGAGAGAAGGGCCGACCGATCACCGTCAGGAAACATGCTCACCTTCTTGCGGATCGTGTCGATCAGCCCACTGCGCGTCCCACCGAGCGCGCCGAGCACGACGGACAGCTCCAGGCGGGAGCACTCCATCGAGAGCTGCTTGCGCGCCTCGCTCTCGGCGGCGTGCGCCTCGTCGACGATCCAATGGCGTATCGGCGGGAGGATCCCGCCGTCGGCGACCACGTCGCGGAAGAGCAGCGCGTGGTTTGTGACGACCACGTGTGCCGAAGAGGAGCGCCGTCTCACCCCGTGCACGTAGCACAGGTGCGGATAGTAGCGGCAGCGTTTGCGGGTGCAGTCAGCCACTGACGCCGTGACCTCGGCGCGAACCTCGCGGCGTAAGTGGACGTTGGTGGCCGCAAGGTCGCCCCAGGCGCTCTGAGACACCCACGCGACCAGCACAGCAGCAGCGCCGACCGTGTCCGGATCGGAGTCATCGAGGCCGGAGGCGAACCGGTCGAGCTTGCGCAGGCAGATGTAGTGCTCGTAGCCCTTGAGCGCGACGAAGCGCAACGGCTCATCGAGAGCCGAGCAGAGCGCGGGAAGCTCACCGTATACGAGCTGATCCATGAGCGCGTTCGTCTTGGTCGCAATGCCCACGCCGATGTTGTTGAGCAGCGCGAAGCGGGCTGCGGGGACGAGGTAGGCGAGCGACTTGCCCACGCCGGTCCCCGCCTCGACCGCGGTGCACGTACCCCCCGAGAAGGCGCCCGTGACCGCACGGGCCATCTGCGCCTGCTCCTGGCGGTGCTCGTAACCCCGGTACATGCGCCCGGCGATGCCGCCTGCCGAAAACTCGGCGGCGATCTCCTCCGGTTCCGGACACGCGCACTCGAAGTCGCCGGCGTCGGGCAGGGCAGTCGCGCGCTCAGCGCCCGCACGTGACTTGCGCGTGTCGGCGAGGTCGAAGGCGCTCGCCCGGGAGCCTGCGGCGAGATGGGCCAGCACCTTCCGGGCGGACCATTCGGTCGCGGGAGCAAGTGAGGCGAGCCTGCCGAGGAGCGCCGGACCCAGGTCGTCCAGGCCGCAGAGCGCCGTGCGCCATACGGTGCAGAGCGCCCGGACGTCGTCAGGCGCACGGTGTGAGGGCCGGTCTCGGCCGAACGCCTCGACGAGGTCCCGCAGGCGATGGCTGCTAAGCCGGGGAAACGCGATCAAGGCGAGCTGGAGCGTATCGATCCACTCGCCAGGAAAGCGTCCGCTCCCGGCGAGTGGATCGAGAAAACCACGGTCGAAAGGCGCATTGTGCGCGACCACGTCGCGCCCGTCGACAAAGGCTGCGAGGGACGAGACCGCCGCGTCGGGCGAGAGCGCACCGGAAACCTCCTCGTCCGTGATGCCGGTGAGCCTCACGATCTCGGACGGGATAGCGCACCCGGGGTCGACTAGCGTCTGGAAAGTGTTGAGAACCTCGGGCCCCCGCATGAGCGCGGCAGCAATCTCTATCACGCTGTCGCGCCCCGGGTCAAAACCGGTCGTCTCGATGTCTACAAGCACGACCTCGTCCTCGAAGCCAAAGACCGCATCGCGGGCGCGCTCGATGGCGGCCGCGTACGATGCGGCGACATCCGGATCGGTGCCCGGAACGAGGAAACCGGAAAGGTCTGCGCTCATCACCGGACAAGACTAGCACGCCGCTCCGACAGCAGTCGGAGCGGCGTGCGTGAGGGGCGAATCTGTGAAAGCGGGTGTGCTACTGGGCGCCGGCCATCGTGCGGGACTTGACCCGCCATGTGCCGTCGTCGGCCTTCACGAAGGTCCACTCGTAGCCGAACGTCATACCCTGTGCGACTTGCCAGCCGACGATGGAGACGGTGCCGTCGCTCTCGACGGGCTCGTCGACGGAGAACTCACTGATGCCGTAGCCCTCAAGGGTCTGGGCGAAGGAGGCCGCGTCACCATAGTACTGCTGCGAGGCCACGGGGAGCAGGCCGTATGCCTTCTCATACTCCTTGGCGACACACGCCTCGTAGTAGCCGGTTAGATACTCAAGCGGCGTCTCTCCCTCGGGAACCGCTGGTGCGGTCGCCGGGTCGAAGTCCACCTCGGGAACCTGGGCACCCATGCCCGCGGGAGGCGTGACGGCCGCAGAATCGGTGCTGACCGGCGGGACCGATGAACTCGACGACGGGGATGAGGAGTTCTGCCAGATGAGGATGCCGATGATGGCGACGAGCAGGACCGCGGCGACAACGAGCAGGATAGTGATCTGCTTCTGTCCGAGTGCGGACTGGGACATGTGCGTTCCTTCCTTCGCTTGCCTGAACTGCGCGATTGCGCTGACCGATGATACTGCCGGACAACCGGGCACGCAATCCGGAGTTCCCGACAGGGCATGATTAGCGAATGGCACGCCAACGCAGCGTTTTCGACATCGTAGGCCCCATGATGGCCGGGTCCTCATCGAGCCACACGGCGGGCGCTGACCGCGGGACTACTCGGGATGGCCCCGGACGACCTCTCCATACGTGACGCGGAGCGCCCTCGCCGCCGAAGCTGGGCTCGACATCTCCTTCAGCGTCGTCGACCTGGGAGAGTCCACCTCAACAGCGCCTCGTTCGAGCTTTCGGAGCCGGACGAGCGCGGCGCGGGTGCGTTCATGCTCATCGAGACGGACGTGCCGGTCGGGCAGGTCGCCACGCGGTCGCGGGCCCGCTTCTCCATCGCGGGACCCCTTGTCCCGGACGGGCATCCGGAGGCCCGGCACGCCAAACAGCCCCGCGCGCACGACGTCACCTTGACCGCGTTGCAGCGGGGGCAGCGCAGCTCCTCGGCGGCGAACCCGCAGACCGGGCAGACGCGCGTGCTCATCCTAGACCACCCCCACGATCCGGGCGAGCAGGCCACCGGTGAGGAACGCGAGACCGATCGAGGCCGCGAACAGGCCCGTCGTGTACCCGGCGCCGCGCTCCTTCCAGATGACCATGACGCTCGCGATGCACGGCACAAAGAGCGTGATCGTGACCATGGAGACGAGCAGCTGGGCGGCGGTGAGGTTCATCGTGAAGAACCCGGCGGCGCCGAAGTCGCGCCGTACGAAGCCCATGACGAACGCCGTCGCGGCTTCGGCGGGCAGGCCGAGCCAGCCCACGGTGAGCGGCACAGCGAACGTCTGAATCGCGCTGAGCGCGCCGGTGACCTCGAGGACCGAGATGGCCAGAGCGCCGATCAGGAAGAAGAGTGTGACCTCCTTCATGAAATGGTAGACCTTCATGAAGGACTTGCGCACGACGTTGTCCAGACGGGGTACGCGCAGGCTCGGCAGGTCGATGAGCAGGTCGGTCGAGACGCCGGGGACGAGCCGGTTCAGTGCGGTCCCGACGCCGGCGAAGATGACGAGCAGCGCTCCAAAGTACGCCGCGGCGTAGCCGGGTCCGACACCGGCCATGAGCGCGGCGATGACGGCGATCTGCGCGGAGCAGGGCACCGCGACCGCCATGAGCGCGGTGGCGATGAAGCGCTCCCTCTTGCTGCCGAGAATACGCGTGGTGAGCGTACCCATGGTCACGCATCCCAGACCGAGGATGAGCGGGATGACCGCCCGGCCGTTGAGGCCGAGCGAGGACAGCGAGCGATCGGCAAGTGCTGCGATTCTCGGCAGGTAGCCCGAGTCCTCGAGCAGTGCAAGCAACAGGTAGAACCCGGTAACCAGCGGGAGGATGACGCCGAATAGGTAGGTGGGCGTCATCGTGAGCACGCCGAACTCGCCCGCTGCGATGGTGTAGGGCGCGCTGCCCTCGGCGAACACGCGTCCGACGAGCTGCTCGACCACCGGGACGACCCGCTCGATGAAGAGCGTCTCCTCGAGCAGGCCGACGACAACGCCCGCGACCCACCCGCCCAGGACTTTGTACATGCCCCAAAGCAACAACGCCAGCATGGGCAATCCTGTGAGCGGGTTCATCATTGCCGAGGACAGCCGGGCCGAGAAACGGACGCCCTCGGTGGTCTGGGTCACCACGTGCCCGACGATGTCGTTGACCCGCTCCCGCCGGCGAAGGTAGATCTCGTCTCGGCTGGCGGTAGGGGCCGGCTCGATGCCGTGGCGTGCGGCCACCGCGTCGTCGGCCTCCATCACGAGGAGCACCTCGGCACGGCACCCGACGCGGGAGGCCAAGTGCACGAACTCAGCGTCGAGTTCGGGGTCGCTGTGACCGGTTCGCGCGTGCGCGAGAGCGGCCTTGAGCTCGCCGATGCCATCGCCACGCACGGCGACGGTCTCAATCACGGGGACACCGAGGAGGTCGGAAAGCAGGTCGGCGTCGACCTTCACGCCGGCCGGCCGCGTCTCGTCGACCATGTTGAGCGACACGACGAGGGGCTTGCCCATGTCGATGAGCTGCAAGGTCAGGAAGAGGTCGCGCTCGAGATGGACGGCGTCGACGATGTTGATCACCGCGTCCGCCTCGAGAATGACGTCGCGGGCCACGCGCTCCTCGTCGTTGAAGGAGGAGACGCCGTACACACCGGGCGTATCGACCACGTCCGCGGCTCCCATCGTCCCGCGCATGACCTCGACGGTGGTGCCAGGGAAGTTGCTAACATCAACGTAGGTGCCGGTGAGCGCGTTGAACACGACAGACTTGCCGACGTTCGGGTTGCCCACGAGCACGACGCTCGTGACACCCTCACGTGCGATTACTGCTCCGGGGCCGTGGCAGTGCTGGGTCGTCAATGGCATCTACGACTCCTTCGCGGCAACCGAGCGCACCGTGATGCGCTTCGCAAGATTGCGGCCGATAGCGATCTCCTGGCGGCCGGAGCGTACGACGATGGGGCCAGCGGGAATCTTGGTCACACACGAGACATGCGCGCCCTCTGACATCCCGAAGCGCAACGCGGTGATCCGCGCCATCTCGTCGCCGATGCCCAGCACCTCACACGAGTCGCCGCGTCGCAGACAGTCCAGGGTGAAGACTTGGACCTCATCGGTTGTGAGATCGTCGTATCTGACTCGCGGCGCCATCGGGGGACCTCCTGTACGTACGTGGGCCTTAGTATGTGCTAAGTTCTTCCAATACGTATGCTACACACCACGCCTAGCTATGTCAACACCCCCTTGGTAGCCGTGGCGGACACGGGGGAACGGCAATCCGTTGTGCGGTACAATCCGCTCGTCAGAAAGGAGGCCGTCTCTATGGCCCACACTTCGTTCGCCGACCTGCTCGACGCAGCGGCCGAGCATGCCCCGTCGCTTCGCGAGACCGCCATCGGCGGGCTTGCCGCGACCCCTACCGCGCGTAATCTGATGCTGGAGGACTGATGGACTCTCCCACGCGAGCGCACGCTGACGGCACGCCCGCCACACGCACCCGTCCCTGGCACACCATCCCCGCCGACGAGTCCCTCGGCGTGCTCGGATCCGGCCGCACCGGCCTCTCGGCGGCTGAGGTCGCATCGCGCTTCGAGACTCACGGCGCTAACGTCCTGCCCGAGGGGGAAAAGCGGACCCTCGGTCACATGGTCCTCGACCAGTTCAAGGACTTCCTCATCCTGCTCCTGATCGGTGCGGCCGTCGTTTCAGGGCTGCTCGGCGAGGTGACCGACACTATCGCCATCATTGTGATCGTCCTGCTCAACGCGGTCATCGGGGTGGTACAGGAGTACCGTGCCGAGCGCGCGATGGAGGCGCTGCGAGAGATGGCGGCCACGCGCGCTTCGGTCCGGCGCGCCGGCGAGGTCCTCGACGTCGCCGCGGCTGACCTCGTACCCGGTGACGTGGTGCTTCTCGAAGCCGGGCGTATCGTCCCAGCGGATCTGCGTATCATCGAAAGCGCACAGCTGCGCGTGGCCGAGGCCGCACTCACCGGCGAGTCCGAGGCGGTCGAGAAGCGGGTCGAGGCTGTTGCCGGTGATGACACGCCACTGGGCGACCGGCTCTCCATGGCGTACCGCGGCACGCAGGTCGTGCACGGTCGCGGCGAGGGCGTGGTCGCGGAGACGGGTGTCGACACCGAACTCGGACGCATCGCCGGCCTGCTCGTCGGCACTGAGGGCGGGAAAACCCCCCTCCAGAAGCGGCTCGCCGGGTTCGGGCGCGCACTCGGTCTGGCCGCACTGGGGCTCTGCGCCATCGTCTTCGTGGTCGGTATCATCCGCGGCGAGGACGTGTTGCTGATGTTCCTCACCGCAGTGAGCCTCGCGGTGGCCGCGGTGCCCGAGGCGTTGCCAGCGGTCGCCACGATCACGCTCGCTCTCGGCGCCCGCCGTATGGTGCACACGCACGCGCTGGTCAGGAGGTTGCCAGCGGTCGAGACCCTCGGTTCGGTGACCTACATCTGCACCGACAAGACAGGCACGCTGACCGTGAACCGGATGACAGCCGAGCGCTTCCTCGCTGACGGGCAGACGGTCGCCCACGCCGACGGCGTCTCGGGGCCCGTGTGGGAGACGCTCTGGCGCGGGATGGCGCTCTGCAGTGACGTCGTCCCCGGCCCGGATGGAGAACCGCTCGGCGACCCGACCGAGGCGGCCCTCTACGCCGCTGCGGCCGCTGCGGGGTTCACCCGCGCCGAAGTCGAGGGTGCGTGGCCGCGCGTGGCCGAGCTGCCCTTCGACTCCGAGCGCAAACTGATGACGACCTTTCATGAGGACCCCGATGGGGGGTTCGTCTCATTCACCAAGGGTGCAGCCGAAGCCGTCCTCGCCCGCTCGGCCACTCAGCTGTGCGGGGACGGCGCGGGGCCCGTCGACACCGAGGAGCTGAACGTCGACATCGACGAGATCTCCGCGGACGGCCTGCGCGTCCTCGGCTACGCGATGCGGCGCTTTGACGCACTGCCTGACGACCTCTCCTCGGCCGAGATGGAGCTTGCCTTCCTCGGACTTGTGGGCCTCATGGACCCCCCTCGCGAAGAGGCTGCCGAGGCGGTCGGGCTTTGCAGGAGCGCGGGCATCGTGCCGGTCATGATCACCGGCGACCACCCGGCCACCGCGATGTCGATTGCGCGGCGCATCGGTATCGCGCGACGCGAGACCGAGGTCGTGACAGGCGTCGAACTGGACCGGATGACACTCGAAGACCTTGAGGCCCGCGTGCTCGACACCCACGTCTACGCGCGTGTCGCCCCCGAGCAGAAGCTCAAGATCGTTCGTGCGCTGCAGGACAAGGGCCAGTTCGTGGCGATGACTGGAGACGGCGTTAACGACGCTCCCGCCCTCAGGCAGGCCGACATCGGCGTGGCCATGGGCATGACCGGGACCGATGTCGCCAAGGAGGCGGCGTCGATGATCCTGCTCGACGACAACTTCACGACCATCGTGCGCGCCGTTGAAGAGGGCCGCCGCATCTACGACAACATCCGCAAGTTTATCCGCTACACGATGACGAGCAATGCCGGGGAGATCTTCACAATCCTGCTCGCGCCCTTCCTCGGCCTGCCAATCCCGCTCCTCCCGATACATATCCTCTGGATCAACCTCGTCACCGACGGGCTCCCCGGTCTCGCATACGCAGCCGAGCCTGCCGATCGCGACATCATGCGACGCCCGCCCCGCCCACCCGCGCAGAGCATTCTCGCCGAGGGTATGGCGGCGCAGATGGTCTGGGTCGGGCTGCTGCTCGGCGGCGTCTCCCTCGCAGTGATGGCCTTCGCGATCGAGGTGCTTGGGGCAGGTAGCGACAACTGGAGGAGCATGGTCTTCACGGTGCTCTGCCTCGGCCAGCTAGGCAACGCGCTCGCCATCCGCTCGCAGACCGAGTCGGTCTTCTCGCAGGGCCTGCTTTCGAACCGTCCGATGACCGGCGCGCTCGCCCTGACCGTGGCACTCCAGATGGCTACACTCTACGTGCCCTTCCTCAACCCGATCTTCCGGACCGCTCCGCTCTCGCCGCTCGAGCTCGGCATCGCGCTTGGGGCCTCGACGATCGTGTTCTGGGTGGTCGAGGCGGACAAGCTGGTGCGGCGGGTGCGTACCCGTCGCAAGCCGGCAACGGCTGGAGGGTGGTAGCTCGTGGTGAAGAAGCCCACGCCGCGCGCGCGGCCGGCCGAGGACGCAGATGGGGTCTTCGAGCTCATCGCCCACGAGATCAGGGGCCCGCTCACGGTGATCTCCGGCTACCTCGAAATCCTCGGACGCCCGCTCGACGATGCCTCGCACGCACGGGCGCTCGCCGAGTCGCGCCGCGCCATCGGGCGCATCGAGACGCTGCTGGACGACCTGGTGACGGCTACGTGCGCCAGCGATTGCTTCGCGCCGCGAGAACTCGTGTCCGTATCCATGGCGGCCCTCGCCGCCGAGAGCGTCACCGCCCTCCGGGACACCTCGGCCCACCGGCTGGAAGTCGACGCAGCGTGCCCGGGCGAGGTGTTCGGCGACGGCGCCCGCCTGCGCCAGGCGCTCGACAACCTCCTCGGCAACGCCATCGCCTACACGCCGGAGGGCGGGCGCATCATGGTAGCCGTATGCTGCGAGGGCGACGCTGTCCTCACCACGGTCGAGGACGAAGGACCCGGCATTCCGGAAGACCAGCGCGAGCGAATCTTCAAGCGCTTCAAGCGGCTCGGAGACGATGATACCGTACGCCCGGGCACCGGGCTCGGGCTCTACATCGTGCGCACGATCGTCGAAGCCCACGGCGGTTCGGTGCACGCAGAGGCAGTGGGGGTCGGGCGGGGGGCCAGGTTCGTGATTGAGCTGCCGGCCGCTCCTGCCACCTGACGCGCGGCGCTACCGGGGCTCGAGCGCGAGCCGTACGAGCCGGTCGCACAGCTCCGGAAACTCCATGCCTGCCGCGCGCGCCGCATCCGGAAGCAGGCTCGTCGCAGTCATGCCTGGAATCGTGTTGACCTCGAGCAGCTCGATGCGGCCGTCGGCCGTGACGATCGTGTCCGATCGCGACATGCCCCGGCACCCGAGCGCGCGGTGCGCCTCTAAAGAGAGCCGCTGGCACTCGATGCGGGCCTCCTCACTGACGCGGGCGGGGATGATGTGCCTGCTCATACCGGGAACGTACTTGCTCTCGTAGTCATAGAACTCGTGCTCGGGCACGATCTCAAGCGTCGGCAGCGCAATCGGGTCGTCGTTGCCGATGACGCCTACCGTCACCTCGACGCCAGCGACGAACTGCTCGATCAGCACACTGTCGTCGAAGTGGAAGGCCTCCTCGAGCGCGGCTGGCAGCTCGCCCGGCTCATGCGCGATCGTCACGCCGATGGCCGAGCCCTCGTTGGCCGGCTTGACCACGGTCTTTGTGCCGAGCACCCGGGTGACCTCGTCGTAGTCCACGGGCTCTCCCCTGCGCACGTGCACGTAGGCCGGTGTGGGGATGTTCTCTTGCGCGAAGAAATGCTTCGACATGACCTTGTCCATCGCAAGCGCGCTCGCGAGCACGCCCGACCCGACGTAGGGCAGTTCTAGCAGCTCGAGCAGCCCCTGGACGGTGCCGTCCTCACCGAAGCGGCCGTGCAGGCAGATGAACACGACGTCCAGGCGCGCCTCTTCGAGCTTGCCGATGAACCCCTGCCCCCCCGAATCGATGCGTACCACGTCGTGCCCCGCGGTACCGAGCGCCTCGGCCACCTGCGCACCGGTGTTCAGCGAGACCTCGCGTTCGGCGGAGCGGCCGCCCATGAGCACCGCGACCCGGAGCGTGCGATCTGTGTCGGTCACCGCGATTCCTTCCGTTCTTCTGTATCTAGCGAACCATTCCGAGGCGCAGCGCATCGACTAGGAGGAGCGCCGCCCACCATGCGACCACACCGAAGAGCGTCGCCGAGGAGCCGCGTACGAGCGCGGTTGTCAGCAACCCCCCGCGGCATTCCGGAGCAGCCTGCGCCCGGGCAACGAGCCATACCGTCAGCGAGAGCACCGGCCCGCACGCCGCAAGCGTGAGGCCGACGAGCAGCAGCGTCGGGTACGAGAGGTCGTCCACGGGCACTGCCGCAGAGTCGGGACCTGTCAGCAGCACGACGGTCGCAGCCGCCATGCCCGCCCACACCATCAGGTAGAGCAGGAACGGCCATCCCGGCAGGTAGCTCCTCGGACGGCAGGGCGCCTGCTCGCGGGGCGCGGGCTCTCCGGCCGGTGCTACTGTGGTCGACTGGCTCTCCTCGACGTCCACACTGCTCACCCCCGGTTCACTCTCCAGGCGAGTCTACGCGAGGGCGTGTACGCGCGTCGACCGCCTGATCTTCCAACTCGTCTCGGCCCCGGGCCCAAGAGGATGCCGCGCCCGCGAGCGCCACGGCGGACGCTGTCAGGAGTGCCGGACGCATCGCCGCGACGAAGAACTCTGCCTGCTCACGCGTGAGCGCACCGGCGATGGCCATGATGTCCTCGCCGCGCAGGTTCACCGAGACGATCGCTGCCGTGGTGCCGATGCCGAGCGCCATGCCGAGGTTGCGCGCCTGGCCGACGAGAGCCGAGCCCACGCCGGCGCGGCCGGGGGGCACAGCGCGCAGGATGGCGGCGGTGTTGGGTGCCTGGAAGACGGAGAGGCCAGATCCGACGCTGAAGAGCGTGAGCGCGACGTACACCGGTGGGGTATCCACGCCCAGCCGTGTCGCCGCGACCAGCGACATCGCGAGCCACCCGAGTCCGAAGGTCGACAGGCCGCGGCTTCCCCATCGGTCCGAAAGTCGACCGGCGAGCGGAGAGAAGATCGCCATGCTGATGGGGGTCGCCGTCAGGATGAGACCGGCGAACTGCGCGTCGATGCCGCGCACCCGCAGCAGGTAGAAGGGCATCGTGAACGTCACCGCGAACAAGCTCGCGTAGCTGCAGGCAGCGGCGATGACTCCAGCTGAGAGTCCGCGCTTCGAGAAGAGGGAGAGATCCAGCATCGGGTGCGCCTTCGACTGCTCGACGTAGACGAACGCGATGGCGGCAGCGATCGACACCACCAGGGCGCCGGGGACATTCGGGGACGTGATGCCCGACCGGTCGATCTCGGAGAGCGAGAGGAGGAGCGATGTGAGCGTGACCGCGGCGAGCACGGCACCCGTCAGGTCGAACGGCTCGGACTGCGTGCAGTCCTCGGGCAGAAGCCGACGCGCGAGTACCGCCATGATGAGCGCGAGCGGGATGTTGATGAGAAAGACCGCCTGCCAGCCAAAGGCGCCCACGAGAAGACCGCCGGTCGCCGGGCCGAGCGTGAGGCCTGCCGAGACCGAGAGGCTGATCCACCCGAGCGCCCAGCCCCTGCGTCGGGGCGCGAATGTACGCGTGACGAGCGCGGGCCCGGCCGCGAACATCGCCGCAGCTCCGATGGCCTGCAGGACGCGCGCCGCGATGAGCCACCCGAGCGCAGGCGCGAGCGCGCAGGCGGCGGAACCCGTCCCGAACACAAGGAACCCCGTGACGTAGATCCTGCGCAGACCGAGGATGTCACTCAACCGGCCCATCGTAAGGACCAGGGAGGCTGTTGTGAGCACGTAGGCGGTTGCGACCCAACCGGCGGCGGCGATGCGCGCGCCGAAGTCTGCCGCGATCGCCGGCAGAGCGATGTTGACGATGCTCGAGTCGAGTGGAGCGAGGAAGGTGCCGGCAACGAGCGTCAGCAGGACGATTCGCTCGTCGGCAGTGTGCGCGACGCATGCAGGCGCCGCTGCCTCGTCTCGACCTTTGGTCATGACACCTCTTCCGCGATACCCGGCTGTGATTCTTTCATGCAGTTTCCCACACCGGCGACCCAGATGGTGTCCAGGGAATACAATGTGCAGTGCATCAAGCGACATACAGCGATACGAACGCCCCCTTGAGGGCAGACTCACCGAGGTGGACCATGAACTCTGAGTACCCCGAGTCCCCGACACCGCCTGCGCCACAAGAGCCAGTGCCGGTCGCCGCGCCGGTGGAGACGGTGCCGCCTGTCGCCCCGCCCGAGAGCACGCCCGAGCCGCAACGTGGCCTGTCCGCGGGCGCGGTCGTCGCAATCGCCCTTGCAGTCGCACTCTTCGCGGGCGCCATCGCCGGCGGCTTTGGCGGCTTCGCGGGCGCGTGGCTCGCGACCCACACCCGCGGTGACAGCACGACCACCGTCAAGGTCGTTCCACCCGAGACAGATGAGCCCGTCGTTGCCGCCGCAGCCGCCGCGCTGCCGAGCGTGGTCAACATCGACGTCTCGGCATCCGAGGTCACGCCGGATGAATCGGGTAGTCTTCCCGAGAACCATCCGGGCGTCCCGCTGCGGGGCAATGGTTCGGGTGTAGCGTTCCGCTCGACCGATGACGGCGGCACATACATCCTCACCAACACGCACGTCGTTGAGAACGCCGAGGAGATCTACGTAACGGGGACTAACCGTGAGCGTCGGCGCGGCGAATTGATCGGTGCGGACGCCGAGACCGACATCGCCGTCGTGAAGATCGACGCCACCCTCCCACTCATCGAGCTCGGTGACTCCGACGAGATCGAGGTCGGCCAGTCGGCCACGGCCATCGGCTCGCCCTTCGGTCTCTCGCACTCGGTGACGTCCGGCGTGATCTCGGCCATCGGCCGCTCGCTGCCGGGCGGCACGGGTCGGCAGCGAAACGTCTACCCGCTTGTCGACGTCATCCAGACGGATGCGGCCGTCAACCCCGGCAACTCCGGCGGGGCGCTCGTGGACCGTGTCGGGCGGCTCATCGGCGTCAACACCGCAATCTACTCGGACACCGGGGCGAGCGGCGGCATCGGCTTCGCTGTCCCGGTCAACACTGCAATCCGCATCGCCGACCAGCTCATCGAGTCCGGCTCGGCACAACATCCGTTCCTCGGCATCATCGGCCAGGACGTCACGCCTGAGTTCGCAGCGGCGGAGGGCATCGGCGTCGACGAAGGGGCGTACGTCGTCGAGCCGATCGAAGGCACCAAAGCCGAGGCAGCCGGCATCGTGACCGGTGACGTGATCGTCTCCCTCAATGACACGCCCATCCGCTCGATGGACGACCTGCTCCTGCAGGTACGGCGCCACCGGATCGGGGAGCGCGTCGCGCTTGAGATCTGGAGGGGCGACGCGCTCATCGAGGTGGAGATGGAGGTTGGCATCAAGCCGCCCAATCTCGACATCCCCCGGTCCGAGACGATGCCCGAGCCGAACGATCTCGACTAGATACCGTGCCGGTAAGATTTCCGTTTACGCTGTGCGAGAGCGCCTCGCGTCCCGCACCTCTTCGGCCGACTCGCGTGGCGGAATGCGATCATCGCTCTGGACCGTGACCGCATTCCAGACGTCGGCGGGAGAGTTTCCATCGGCATCGCTGAACACGGTGACATGGTGCTCCATAACGAGAGTGAGACGACTCATACCCGCGCCGTGTCATCGGCGAAGATTTGGGCAAATATCTCGGTACGGCACCGTTCGTTTGAGGGGCACGGCCCTCGAGAGGAGTGCGTGATGGTAGAGAAGCTTCGCTGCAGGTCATGTGGGTACTTCCACGTCGGTCCGGCCCCCGATCGCTGCCCTGTCTGTGGCGCATCGAAGCAGATGTTCGTGGAGTACGGCGGTCCTGGCGATCTTGCGGGGACTAAGACTCTCGAGAACCTGAAGGCGGCGTTCGCTGGCGAGTCGCAGGCGAACCGCATGTATACCCTGTTCTCTCGAATCGCCGAGCTGGAAGGACGCCCCGAGGCAACGGCGGCCTTCGACCGAGCGCGGGAGGAGGAGACGGCTCACGCTCTCGGACACCTGGCCTACATGGGAGGGTTCGGCTCGACTAAGGAGAACCTCGGCAAGGCGATTGCCGGAGAGGACTACGAGTACGAGAGCATGTATCCGGAGTTCGCCGCCACCGCCGAGGAGGAGGGCTTCACCGACATCGCGTTCTACTTCCGCTCCGTACGCGGCTTCGAGAAAGAGCACCGCGAGGAGTACAAGAGCGCAGCAGAGGACGTCGGCGAGTAGCGTGACAGGAGGTGCTCCGCTGGGCATCGGTGTCTCGGCGCTCGACCGGAGCGGCCTGCAGGAATGGCTCGCCGAGGCCGGACAGCCGCGCTTCCGGACGGGCCAGCTCGTCCGCTGGCTCTACCAGCGCGGTGTCGCATCCTACGACGATATGACCGACCTGCCAGCCGGCCTGCGGGAGACTCTTGCGGACCAGTTGCCGCTCGCCCGCCCCCGGTTGGAGACCCGAGAGGTATCCGAACTCGACGACACACGCAGGTACCTGTGGCGACTCGCCGACGGAACAACGGTCGAGAGCGTCGGGCTGCCCGCCGAGGGCCGCCTCACCGTATGCTTCTCCACGCAGGCAGGCTGCGCCATGGGGTGCTCCTTCTGCGCAACGGGCAAGGGCAGACTCGTGCGCGACCTCGGGCCAGGAGAGATGGTCGACCAGGTGCGTCTCGTGGGCGAGGACTTCGGATTGCGGGTCACCAACGCGGTCGCGATGGGCCAGGGCGAGCCGTTCGCTAACTACGGGGCCACCCTCGGCGGACTTCGCTTCATGAATGACCCCGACGGCCTGGGCATCGGTGCACGGCACCTGACCGTGTCAACATGCGGCCTTGTCGCCGGCATCGAACGGTTCGCGTCCGAGCCGGAGCAGTTTACGCTAGCGGTCTCGTTGCACTCCGCAGTGCAGGCAACGAGAGACCGGCTCATGCCAGCGTTATGCACTCAACCACTCCCCCGCCTGCGTGCCGCTCTCCAGCACTACTCGGAAGCGACCGGTCGGCGGCCCTCGCTCGAGTACGCCCTCGTGGACGGGCTGAACGACTCGGCCGAGGAGCTCGCGGCCCTCATCGGGTTCTGCACGGGCCTGCTCTGCCACGTGAATCTGATCCCGGTGAACCCGGTCGGTGATTCCGGCCACGAACGTCCGTCCGACGAGCGGATGAGGGCCTTCCTCGACGGCTTGACCGCCGCAAGTATACAGGCGACCGTTCGCACGGAGCGCGGCATGGACATCGAGGCTGCGTGCGGTCAACTCACCCAGCGGCACGCCCCGGAGGGATGAGCGGGCAGAGCATGCCCGTGATGCGGCACCGTGTGCAGCGCGGAACCGGACCTATCGAATCCCCCTCGTCGTACAGAGACCCTGACTCGCCTGCATTCGGGCGCCCGTGACAAGGGTGGGCGTCATCGTCTCCTCCCCTTTCGGAGAGACACGGGCTCTCCCGAGTCTGACACAATCAATTCGCGGTCTGCGCGCGCGTGTATCGCTGGACTCCTTCGCGGATCTCGCGCACCTTGCGCCTCGCCACTTCTTCATCGCGTCCGAGGTAGTGTTCCACGCGACCACCAAGGCTCTCGGCAACGCGCTCCGCACCGTCGGCCATGTTCCGCGCGACCTCTGCTGCCCGGCGTGCCTCCGTCGCGAGTCGACGGCGGGTCTTCGCACCGCTCGATGGGGCGAACAGGATTCCGACGGCCAGGCCGGCGGCCAGGCCGGAAAGTGCACCGACGACAAACCATGCCATCTTCTGCCTCATCACGCCTCCTCTGTGGAGACCGCGGGGGCCTCTCCCTCGGTAAGCAGCCTGAAGATCCGCTCAAGCTCTTCCTCGCCGTGGAACTCGATTTCTATCTTGCCCTTCTTCTGGGTCTGTCTGACGCGCACGCCGGTACCGAGAATGCGGCGGAGTTTGCGCGCGACTATCTTGAACGACTTGGGCGTCTGGGGCCTTGGCGCCCGCTCGGCCTGCCCTGCGGCGTAGAGCCGCGCGAGGTTCTCGGTCTCGCGCACCGACAGGCCATCGACCACCACCTTGTCGGCAAGCCTGATTCGCAAAGCCTCGTCCGGGACCGAAAGTATGGTGCGCGCGTGACCTGCGGAAAGCCGTCCCTCGTAGACGTGACCCTGGACCTCTTCGGGGAGATCGAGCAGGCGGAGCGCGTTCGTGACGGCGGAGCGTGACTTCGACACTTTGTCGGCCAGCTCGGCCTGCGTCATCTGATGCTCGCTCAGTAACCGCCGGAATCCGCGCGCCTCTTCGATCGGGTTGAGGTCCTCGCGTTGCAGGTTCTCGATGAGGGCGAGCTCGAGCGACTCTGTCTCGCTGATGTTGAGCACTCTGACGGGAACCCGCTCCAGGCCCGCGATGCGCGCCGCCCTCCATCTGCGCTCGCCAGCGATGATCTGGTAGCCGTCGCTGTATGGGCGAACGATGACGGGCTGCAGGACACCCACCTTCCGCACCGAGTCGGCGAGCTCGGCGACCGTCCCCTCGTCTATATCGGTACGCGGCTGCTTCGGATTCGGCGTGATCTGGTCGACCGCAACCTCGCGAACGTCCTGCGCGCCCTCCTCGGTCACGTTCGGTATGAGCGCGGACAGGCCGCGTCCCAATCCCCTCTTAGACACGATCGATCACTTCCTTCGCTAGAGCCCGGTAGGCCAGGGCACCCTTGCCGTTGGAATCGTAGAGCGTCACGGGCTGGCCGAAGCTCGG
Source organism: Coriobacteriia bacterium (assembly GCA_014859265.1). GTDB lineage: Bacteria > Actinomycetota > Coriobacteriia > Anaerosomatales > SLCP01 > SKKZ01. Next base: position 48,654 of record JACUUN010000003.1, on the reverse strand, counting down.
CGCCTCGGAGAGCCGGACCGAACGCGGGATGAGCGCGTCAAACACCTTGGTGTCGAAGAACTCCCGCACCTCGTCCACGACCTGCTGCGAGAGCTTCGTCCTCACGTCGAACATCGTCATGACGACGCCAAACACCTCGAGCCTCGGGTTCAGGTGGGCCCTGACAAGGCGGATGCTGTCCAGCAACTTGGAAAGTCCTTCCAGCGCATAGTACTCGCATTGAATCGGGATCACTAGACCCCGAGCTGCGGTAAGGCCGTTCACCGTCAGAAGTCCGAGCGACGGCGGGCAATCGATGATGATGAATTCGAAATCATCGAGCACCGGAGCGAGGATTGTCTTCAGCCGTGTCTCACGGCTCATGGTCGACACCAGCTCGATCTCAGCACCCGCGAGCTGAATGGTGGCCGGAACAGCGAACACATGTTCGACTTCGACCGGCTCGATCAGGGTCTCGAGCGCAGTTTCGCCGAGCAAGGCATCGTAGATGCACTCACTACGTTGATTGCGGTTGAGACCGTACCCGGAAGTAGCGTTGCCTTGGGGGTCGAGGTCGACAAGAAGAACCTTCCTGCCAAGCTCACCAAGGCAGGCGCTCAGGTTGACGGCGGTGGTGCTTTTGCCGACTCCGCCCTTCTGGTTCACCACGGCAAGAACGAGAGCTCCTGGTGAAGGATTCGGACAGGGCCCCTCAACATCCTCGAACACAACAACCCCTCTCACCGCTTGAGCGAGACGACAGCCGATAGTATAGGTGATTGCCTCACTCGCGTGAACCCACAGCTCAGGCGAGCGGACGTTTTTGGGCGAGACCCACGCGCCTCGGAAGCGGAACCTCCGACTGGCCGACCCTCGTGTAGCATACGAGGGTCCGGGTCTCCCCCAATTCGGGGAGACGATACTCGACTCGTTGAGTCTCCTCCATACCCACCATTCGAGCTGCGTTTTCGCCTGAACGAAGCTCCTCTGCTGTCGGCGCCCCCTTCATCGCCACAAGGCGCCCGCCAATCACAAGCAATGGGCTTGCGAGTTCTACCAGCGCCGGAAGAGATGTCAGAGCTCGGGCCATGACGCATGTGTAGGAACACGCGTGCGACTCCGCCGCCTCTTCGGCGCGCAGGGGCAGCACCTCCGTACCCCATAGGCCTCCAAGCAAACGCACGCACGCCTCGAGGAATACAGCTCTCTTCTTGATCGACTCAATGAGATCCAAGGGGCGTTCGGCCACAATGGCAACGGGGATGCCAGGGAAGCCGGCGCCGCTCCCGATGTCTGCCGCACTCCCTTCTGCGCTGCCGACGTACGGAAGCACCGCGAGTGAGTCAACTATGTGCAGCCTCACACCGCGATAGCGGTCGGTGATTGCGGTGAGATTCAGCCGCTGGTTCGCCTCAAGTACGGTGTCGAGATGAGACAGCAGGAGGCGCGCCTGCTCTTCTGTGACCCCGACGCCCAGATCAGCAGCACATCGGATGATGTAATCGCGTTCGCATACACTCACGACGCCCCTCCCGGCAATCAGGCGAAGTTTCACGTGAAACATCATACACGCAATCGAGACGCAAGCGTCTCAACGGCCTTCCGGATGTTTCACGTGAAACCACTTGAGCGTCCACGCTGTTCATCCCTCGTGGTCCGCTACGGAGGCGCCCGCCTGGCGTTCGTCCTCAAATCAAAATCGCGAACCCGGGTGCCACGCAGCGCCTTGGACATCCTGCTGCCTACTTAACGTTGCCGGATTATAGAAAGACACGGACGCTCATGGGGCGGGGCACTCTTTACCGCGCACATCTCTCCTGGACAGCGACACTTCCGCAGTCAGCTGACAAGAACTCGCGATTCGCAGGATCCTGTCGCGCTCCCCGCCAAGTGGACATGAAACTCGAGCCTTCGCCGTACTTGTGCCCCATCGACGCGACCTTCGTCGACAATATCATTCCGTGCTTTCGGTTCCACGCATCACGATTCGAATCATGGAATCCAGAAACGGCAAGTCCCGCGGTAGCCGCGCAACACCGCTGGACAAGTGGGCTGCCAAGTGTAGCGGCTCACACAGACAAGAACTCTTGCATCGAGTCCGGTTAATCGCGCTCTGTCATCCAGAACATCGTGCTGTCTCGTTGGTTCCCGCTTCTCTTCCCGCCGGGGATGCCCCCGCAGATCGTTCGGCGCAGATGCGTCCAAAAGGTGGCTCCAAAGCAGATCGTGTGGACGCCTTGCGTTGCCCTTCGACAACCACGCACGAGAGAGCACGAAGGGGCGGTCAAGGCCGCCCCTTCGTTGACTCACTCCTGTGTGAGAAGTGGTACTACCTGCGTCGCGGCGTTACGACCACCGCACGGAACGGCTCCTCCCCCTCGCTAGCGGTGGACACACGCGGATTATCGCGCAAACTCATATGGACGACTCTGCGCTCTAGGCTGGACATCGGGCGGAGTTTTACCGGGCCCTGCTGACGGATGGCCCTTTCCGCCGCACGCTGGCCCATCTCCTCAAGCTTCACGCGTCGCCGGTTGCGATAGCCCTCGACATCCACAAGCACGGGGTATCGGAAACCGATGCGCCGGTTGGTAATCGCGGCGACCAGGATCTGCAGAGCATCGAGCGTGCGCCCATGACGGCCGATGAGCAGGCCAAGGTCGTCGCCGACGATGTCCAGGATTATCTCGCCCTCGTCGCCTTCGTACTCCTCGATACTCGCCTCGATGCCGAAGCCGTTCAGGACACTCTGTATCGCACTGACTGCTTCGTCGGCCACCCGGTCGAGCTCCTCATCGCTGAGATCCTCGACCGAAACCCTGAGGAGACCAGTCGGCGGGGTGTCCGCGCCAGGCTCGGCCGTCTCAAGGTTGTCTTCTTTCGCAACGCCTTCTGGGGGGGCGTCATCGTCCTCGCGCTCCCCAATCTCCGCAATGAACTCCTCGCGCAGCCACACGCGAACCTGTGCCAGACGCTCTGAGCCGAGTCCGAAGAGCCTCTTCCCGGCTTCCTCGATGACCTCATACTCCACTGCGTCCTGCTGCACCCCCAGCTGGGCAAGAGCCGTATCGAGCGCCTCCTCGACGGTTGCGCCTTCGGCGGTAGTCTCTCTCTTCATTGGTTACGCATCCCCTCTCTGTCCGAGGAGCTTCAGCTGTATTTGCTGTTGCGCAATGCCAAGCACGCTGGAGGTGACCCAATACAGGAGCACTCCTGCGGGGCTTATCCATCCGATGTACAGCATGAACACGGCCATGATCATCGCAATCTGCTTCTGCTGATTCTCTCCAGGCATCAGCATCTGGGGCAGCCAGATACTGAGACCGAAAAGAACCACAAGCAACGCGTAAGGGAGCACTGCAAGAAGCCCTTCTGCAGACCAGACTGCCGACGGAATCGCAGTCAGGTCTGGAAGAATTATCCAGAACCGTGTGGCCACATCCTGCTCCGCTTCTGGTAGTGAGGCAACGTACTCGAGGAAGAGGCCGGGCCGCTCGGGTGTTCCTCCCAGAACCTGGTAAAGCGCGATGAAAACCGGCATCTGGAGGAGAAGGGGGAGACATCCGCCGAACGGGTTCACCTTGTTCTCCTGGTAGAACTTCAGCGTCTCTTCCTGCAGTTTCTCTTTGTCGTTCTTGTACTTCTTCTGAAGTTCCTTAATCTTCGGCTGTATCCGCTGCATCTCGTACATCGAGCGGGTTTGCTTCACTGTGAGCGGGATCATCAGCAGGCGGATGGCCACAGTAAGCAGAATGATAGCTACGCCGTAGTCGCCGGTGATGTCGTGCAGGAACTGCAGGCCGGAGAATATGGCTTCCTTGATTGCTAGCCACACAGGTCGGAGACCTCCTCATTCAAGCCGCCGAGGCGGCTGGTCAGGCTTACTTCGTGTGTTCAGGGCACCGGGTCGTAGCCCCCGGGGTGCCACGGGTGACAGCGCCCTACGCGCTTGACCGCGAGCCAGCCCCCTCTGAGTACACCATATCGCTGCAGTGATGTTATCGCATACGAAGAGCAGGAGGGGGTGAATCGGCACGAAGGGGGAAAGAGCGGGGAGATGAGCTTCTGATAGACGCGCACTACCCCGGTCGCCACACCTCTCGGCAAAGTCCTCATCAGTGTGCACCAATCCTGCGCGCCACGACCCCTAGCGCCTCGTCCAATCGGCCAGGAGGAGCAGTAGCGGTCGTCGGCCGAGCGATGAATACAACGTCCGCCCCAGGCCAGGGGCCCCCCGCGCGTGCCACCGCTGCGCGCAGGACACGTTTGGAGCGGTTGCGCTTCACGGCGTTGCCAAGTTTCTTGCCCGCAACAAAGGCGACGCGGCCCTCTGGGCCGCGCCCCGGCGGTGTCTCTCGTATGAGCGCGATCACTAGTGGGTGCGATACTCGCGCGCCTGCACGGAGCACCTCGTCCATCTCACGGTTCGACCGGATCGTGCTCTTCACGTCGCGCCCCGCTCACTCCCAGCCCGTCAGGCCGACAGTACCTCGCGGCCCTTGCGACGACGGTTCGCAAGTATGCGGCGGCCGGCACGCGTCGACATGCGCACGCGAAAGCCGTGCGTCTTGCTACGCTTTCGGTTGTTGGGCTGGTAAGTCCTCTTCACGGCTGATTCCTCCGATTCAGCTCCCGAACGGGAGCAAAGCCCACTGATTGTATGCGTCGCTCTGATGCGGTGTCAACGACGACGCCGCGCGTCAGACGGCTCCACTTTGGTGTCTTAGCCTTGACCGCCTGTCTGATAACGGGCGGCAAACTCCGATCAAATCTGTGGACAGTGTGGAAAACCCAGCGTGTGCGCTTGTTGAACCTGTGGATAAGTCCGCCTTCTGCATTGTTGTGCATGTCCTGGTTTGTTACCATCGGTCGTGCCTGATGGGATTCGTAATCCCTAGGGACAACCTTGAAAACACCTGTTCAGGACATATGCCAGCACGGTGTTTCCTCCACCACGATTCTCTCGAATCGCTTTTCTTCACAGGAGTACGGAGCTGAGGCACCCGCCTCCGGGTTCTATCCACAACACCGAAAGCCAAATCCTTCCCTTTTTCAACAGGAGAGGAAAGCCAGAACCCCGCTGGAAGCCCCTACGCTGGCAGCTTGAGGGTTCTGGGAGCGGGAACGAAAGCGGGTCTCCACAGATGTGGAAAGCCCTGTGGATAAGAGCGAAAAGCCCTTGTCGGGGCCGTGAGTCCTCGGAGCGTCGGCCAGAGACCCGCAGGTGGCTACGGCAGGTTGCAGGTGTTTAAGGATTTTGCGGCGAGTCCGCAGCTGTTGATAAGCGTGTGGACGAACCGCACGACCGTGGAAAGTGATGGGGGAGTACGTGAAGAGCTTCTTCGGCGGCCGGCCCGCCGTTTCGAGAGGGGACCGCGGGAGGGATTCTTCCGTTATCGTTGCGCCGCCCGCCACCGGGACAACGCACGGGCCGGAACAGTCTGCCCGAATCGCCATCTACGATGCTCCCGCAGCCGCTCCCCGCACCGAGGAGGTCACCTTCTCCACAGAGGCCGAATTCGTCGAGCAGATAGCTGCGAGAGTCTTCGCTCACTCTCGCGAGGCGGGTGGGGGCGTCCCCTATACGGTCATCCGCGAGGTGGCCGAGAACTTCATTCACGCCGACTTTCGTGAGCCCGTCGTGTCTATATTGGACAGTGGCCAGACGATCCGCTTTGCTGACCAGGGTCCCGGCATCAGCGATAAGCAGCGCGCGTTGTTGCCCGGCTTCACGACTGCTACCTACCGCATGAAGCGAATCATACGGGGAGTCGGTTCCGGACTGCCTATCGTCAAAGACTTCCTCGGGTTCTCGGGGGGGAGCCTGGAAATCGACGACAACCTCGGATACGGAACCGTCGTCACCGTACGGGCTTCACGACCCACTCCCGCGCCTTCTGGCGATGAGGCCCCCGGCGGCTCTCTGGAAGAGGAGGATCCGCCCTCTCCCTTTGCTGGTTCCCCCCCGCTCACGACGCGCCAGAAGCAGGTGTTGTCACTCGTCCTCGAGTTGGGGGAGGTCGGCCCTACTATAGTATCTAAGGAGCTCTCGGTGGCCCTCTCGACCGCCTACCGCGACCTTGCCTATCTCGAGCACAGCGGCCTTATTGAGTCTGACGCATCCGGCAAGCGCGTCCTCACAAGCGAGGGCTCGTCGTGTCTCGACAGCCTGTTCGCCCAATGATGTCCCGAGGGGGAGCGATGCAAACGTACGACGTGGAACAGATCTGGTCCGACGTGCTCGATGTCATCCGGTCGGAGCTGAACACTCCGACGTTCAAGACGTGGTTCGAACACACCTCTCCGGTTGAGATTGTGGACGACTATCTCGTGGTGGCGGTACAGAACGAGTTCGCACGCGAGTGGCTCGAGTCCCGCTACTCCGGACTGCTGAAATCCGCCCTCCTCCAGGTCCTTGGCCGGAAGCTCTCGGTGGAATTCACGGTTCCGCCTGAGCCAAAGGTGTCCGCGGTCGAAGCTGATGCTGCTGTGGATTCGGACGTAACCCCCGTCCCGGATATCGAGACACATGCGCCTCCCAGGCCTGCTAACGGCGAATTCAACCCCAAGTACACCTTCGACTCGTACGTGATTGGCGCGTCCAACCAGTTCGCGCACGCAGCCGCGCTTGCCGTCGCCGAAGCTCCAGGCAGGGCATACAATCCCCTTTTCATCTACGGCGGCGTCGGTCTCGGCAAGACACACCTGCTGCAAGCAATCGGTCAGTATGTGCAGATGAGCTTCTCCCACCTGAAGGTGAAGTACGTTTCGACCGAGCAGTTCACAAACGACTTCATCAACTCGATTGGCGATCGCGACAAGAAGCGTATCGATGGATTCCGGCGTCAATACCGGACGAACGATGTCCTCCTGGTCGACGACATCCAGTTCTTGAAGGGCAAGGAGGGTACGCAGGAGGAGTTCTTCCACACTTTTAACACTCTTCAGCAGGCCGGGAAGCAGGTAGTCCTGTCCTCGGACCGCCCGCCTAAGGACATAGAGAAACTCGAGGAGCGGTTGCGCAGCCGTTTCGAGATGGGTCTCATCACCGACATCCAGCCTCCTGACCTCGAGACGCGCATCGCCATCCTCAGGAGAAACATCGAGGTGCAGAATCTCGCTGTCCCGGATGACGTTCTGTCATTCGTGGCCGACAGAGTATCTTCGAACATTCGGGAACTTGAGGGGGCCCTTATTCGCGTGATGGCTTTTAGCTCTCTCACGCGCCACCCGGTCGACATAGAACTTGCGCGCAACGTCCTAAAAGATATCTTCCCTGAGAGAACGAAGCGCCCGATTACTCTCTCCACTATTCAACGAGAGGTATGTAAGTACTACTCACTTTCTCATTCGGAGCTCATCGGAGGGAAGCGCTCGCAGTCAATAGTGTATCCGCGCCAAATCGCTATGTATCTTACTCGAGAACTGACAGAGCTCTCCTTACCGGCCATCGGAACCGAATTCGGGGGCCGTGACCACACAACGGTCATGCATGCGAAGGCGAAGATCGAAAAGATGATGAATGCCGATCGTGAGGTCTACAACCAGATCCAGGCACTCACTAATCAGATACGGCAGAAGAGCTGATGGTTCTCCCTGTGGATACCCTTGTGGAAGAACGGTGGAGCGCCTGGGGAACGTTTCCCCCATCTGTGGACCCGCAAGTAAGTCTGAGGAATATGTGGATAGGGAGTAACACTTCGCGCACATGTTCTCTACAGTGGACACACCGGACATAACAAGGAGCAATCGGGTCTATCCACACGTCCCACAACCCTTATTACTACTGTTATTGACTGAAGATATATAGAAAGGAACAGAAGAGATGAAGCTGACAGTCGCCAGAGGAGAACTCGTCGAAGCCCTCATGGCAGTAAGTAGAGGACTTTCGTCTCGCTCAACCCTCCCGATTCTCTCTGGAATCCTGGTGTCGGCTTCCCAAGAAGGGGCGGTGACGCTTCAATCAACCGACCTTGAGGTGTCGGTTCGCAGGAGCCTTCCTCTCGTTTCAGTGGAAAGAAAGGGAACGATCGTTGTACCCGGCAAACTCTTCACCGAGATCGTCCGCTCTCTTCCCGAGGCGGCCGTGACTTTGTCGCTGGAAGGGGAAAGCCTCTCGGTGTCTTGCTTGCAGTCTTCCTTTGCCGTAAGAACGCTTCCGGCAGATGACTTCCCGAAGTTCCCAAGAGTGGAGCCCGAGAAATCTATATCTCTGCCGGCTTCAAGAATCACCGAGATCATCCGGCATGTCTCTAAAGCGGTGAGCAGGGACGAGACAAGACCTGTTCTCACAGGGGTCCTTCTGTCCGTAGAAGGGCAGACCGTCAGAATGGTGTCAACGGATTCGTATCGTCTAGCGGTAAAGGAATCGATAATCGAGGAAGGATCGCTCGAGGATATACAGGCCATAGTCCCCGGAAAAGTGATGGAGGAGGTGGCCCGTCTCGCTCCGGAATCTGAAGAGATCACATTAGGGGTCAACGAGAATCAAGCAGTCTTTACGTTCGGGACCACGGAGTTCGTAGCCCGGAGGATAGAGGGCACGTTTCCGAACTACCGGCAACTCATTCCGAAGGAGACCGAGACAACCGTGGACGTACCGAGGGAAGATGCCCTTGCAGCGGTCAAGAGGGTCTCTCTCCTCGCTCAACACAACACTCCGCTGCGCCTTACCGTCAACACCGAGGACCAAACCCTCAGCCTCTCGGCCACGACCCAAGACGTCGGAGATGCCTCCGAAGACTTGATGGCTAAGGTCGAGGGGCCGGACGTGGAGATTGCGTTCAACCACGCGTTCCTGCTCGACGGCTTGCTCGCGGCGGAGGGCGATTCGGTACGAATCAGCATAGTAAGTCCGCTTAAGCCCGGGGTCATCACCAGCTCCGGGGATGAGGGATTCCTCTACCTGCTAATGCCTGTGCGGCTCGGATAGGGCGACATTGGCAGACCTCCGGGTCTCATCGGTATCTCTGACTCGGTTTCGGAACCACGAGGAGTGGTCCTCCGGACTCGACCCGCGACTGACGGTCCTCGTCGGGCAGAACGCTGCAGGGAAGACGAACATCCTTGAAGCCGTCATGGTCATGGCGACAGGAACATCGTTTCGCTCTTTCGCCTGGGAGGACCTGGTCGAGAGGGGTTGGGACGAAGCGAGGGCGTCCATGCACGCGATCCGGGACGGGGCGCCAGTGGACGTCTCGGTTCGCATAGAGCGCGCGGGCAACCGCGAGTTTTCCGTGAACGGGCGCAGGCGGAGAAAGATGTCCGAAGTCGTTGGTCGTGTCCCTCTCGTCTCCTTCGTGCCCGAGGACCTGTCCATGTCGAAGGGCCCGTCCGAGACGAGAAGGGTTCCCCTGGACGCCCTCGGCGACCGGCTTTCGCCGGCCTACTCGGCGCTCAGGGTTGAGTACGCCAGGTTGGTGAAGCAGCGAAACGCGCTCCTGCGGCAGGGAGCTGCCGACAGCGACCTCGAGCCGTGGGACGAGATGGTAGCCGGGGCCGGAGCCTCTCTCACCATGCACCGCACGCGGCTGCTATCCCGGATGAAGAAGCCCGCCGTGATGGCCCATGAGAGGGTGAGCGGCGGCGAGCAGCTCGGGCTGGCATATCGCGCATCCTGGGAGTCTGGGCACCCGTTCGACATCGACGAGATAGCACGCAGGGAGAAGGACGAGATCATGGGCGCGATCGCGGCGGCTCTCCACGAGGGCCGCACGAAGGAGAGAGAGCGGGGGAGCACGCTTGCCGGTCCTCACCGGGACGACGTGGCCATCTCAATCGATGGTCACCCGGCACGCGCGTACGCCTCCCAGGGCCAGCACCGCACCGTCGCGCTCGCGTGGAAGATGGCCGAGGTCGCAGTGGTCCACGAGGTCGCCGGCGTTCGGCCGCTTCTCTTGCTCGACGACGTCATGTCCGAACTGGACTCGGTCCGCCGGGCGGAGCTCTCCGCCTATATTCTCGAAGGGCCACAGTCCATCCTGACGGCCACGAACTTGAACTACTTCTCGGAGGAAATGTTAGCCACGGCCTCCGTGGTGGAGGTCGGCGATGGGTGAACGCAGGGGCAGGATGGTGCGCGTTGGTGAGGCCATGCGATCGCTGATCCGGTCATCGGATCGCGCTGGCGGCCTGCTGAAAGCCAGGGCCACCGAGGTCTGGGCGGAGGTGGTAGGGCCCGACATCGCTCGTCACACAGTCGGCATGGGGGTGCGGGCCGGTGAGCTCAACGTGCACGTGGACTCGCATGCATGGGCCACCCAGCTGACCCTGATGGCGGACGACCTGCGGAAGCGAGTGAATGAAGCTCTCGGTGAGAACGCGGTAAGGCACATCCGCTTCACTGTCTCAAGGGTGGTCGCCGAGAAGCGCGACCAGGAGACCTCCGAGCGAGAGGCGGGGCGGCGGTACGGAGGCGAGCGCGTCGAACCGGTATCGGTGACCGTCGAGGAGCGAAGGGAGATCGAGGAGGCCGCCGCGGGCATCGAGAACGAGAGCCTCCGCGAGGCGGCGATACGTGCCCGGATACGTGACCGGGAGTTGAAAAAAGGCCGAGAGAAACGCGGCGCATCCCAGGGGCCGCCTGGGGACTCGGCGGGGCCGAAGAAACCGCTGTTACCCTAGCCATTGTGTTAAAATCAGGGGTAGGACCACAACATATCGTGGTCGACCCCTCAATGCTCTCGGCGACACGCGCCGTACGAAGGAGCCGGTGTGCCCGAACAGACATACTCAGGCAAGGATATCCAGGTACTTGAAGGGCTCGAAGCCGTACGTAAGCGGCCGAGCATGTACATCGGCTCGACCGGGCCGAAAGGGCTCCACCACCTCGTTTACGAGGTCGTCGACAATTCCGTCGATGAGGCGCTCGCGGGATACTGTACCGCCATCGACATCGTCATCCGCCCCGACGGGTCGGTGATTGTTACCGACAACGGGCGCGGAATCCCCGTCGATAACGTCCCGAAGCACCGTAAGCCCGCGGTCGAGGTCGTGCTCACCGTGCTTCACGCTGGCGGAAAGTTCGGCGGCGACGGCTACAAGGTCTCCGGGGGGCTGCACGGCGTCGGCGTCTCGGTGGTCAACGCGCTCTCCAGCAGTCTCGAAGTCGAGGTCAAGCGGGGCGGCAAGATCTGGGCGCAGGCCTACGAGTACGGGAAGCCTACCGGACCGCTGAAGTCGACGGGCCGCACGAAGACGAGGGGCACGAGCGTGACCTTCTGGCCGGACGCCGAGATCTTCGAGACGGTCGACTTCGACTTCGACACGCTATCCACGCGCATGCGCGAGACGGCGTTTCTCAACAAGAATCTGAAGATAACCCTCACCGACGAGCGCGAACTCGAACCACGCCGCGAGGAGTTCCGCTACGCCGGCGGCATCATCGACTTCGTGAAGTACCTTAACGAGTCGAAGGATACAGTTCACAACAAGGTCATCTACTTCGAGGCAGAGGGCCGTGAGGGTGTCGCCGAGGTTGCCATGCAATGGAACACCGGCTACTCGGACTCTGTGCTCGCGTTCGCCAACAACATCAACACCCACGAGGGCGGCACGCACCTCGAAGGCTTCAAGAACGCGCTCACCCGCACGGTCAACGATTATGCCCGACGCCAGGGCATCCTCAAGGAGAAGGACGACAACCTTTCTGGCGAGGATATCCGCGAGGGCCTTGTGGCGATCGTCTCGGTCAAGCTGCGCGACCCGCAGTTCGAGGGCCAAACCAAGACCAAGCTCGGCAACACAGAGATGCGCGGGTTCGTGCAGTCAGCGGTAATGCAGGCGCTCGCCGAGTACCTCGAGGAGCACCCGAAGCCGGCGCGCTCTATCGTCAACAAGTCCGCCCAGGCGGCCAAGGCGCGCGCCGCGGCCCGCAAGGCACGCGAGCTCACACGCCGCAAAGGGTTGCTCGAGTCCTCGACACTGCCGGGTAAGCTCGCGGACTGCTCGGTACGCGACCCAGAACTTACCGAGATCTACCTCGTAGAGGGCGACTCGGCAGGAGGCAGCGCGAAACAGGCGCGCGACCGCTCCTTCCAGGCGATCCTACCGCTCAAGGGCAAGATCCTCAACGTCGAGAAGGCTGGCATCAACCGCGCACTCTCCTCGGAGGAGATCCAGGCGATGATCACCGCGCTCGGCACAAGCATCGCCGAGGAGTTCGATCTGAGTCAGGCCCGCTACCACAAGGCCATCATCATGACCGATGCCGACGTGGACGGCGCACACATCCGCTGCCTGATCCTCACGTTCTTCTACCGCTACATGCGCGAGATGATCGAGGCCGGTTACGTCTACATCGCGCAGCCGCCTCTCTACAAGATCGGCGTTGGCAAGAAGCATGAGTACGCCTACACCGAGCGCCAGCTGCAGCAGGTTATTGCGCGGATGCCCGAGAACACCAAGTACAACCTCCAGCGCTACAAAGGTCTCGGCGAGATGAACCCCGAGCAGCTCTGGGAGACGACGATGGACCCGTCCCGGCGCACGCTCATGCAGGTGACCGTAGACGATGCGCTCGGAGCCGAGAAGTCGTTCGTGGACCTTATGGGCGACCAGGTCGAGCCGAGGCGCGAGTTCATCCAGCGGCACGCCAAAGATGTGCGTTTCCTGGACATTTAGTGCCGGGCGGACGGGTGGAGCATGGTGTACGGGCCACAGAGGCGGGAACCGAGGCGGTTCGAGCCCCCGCCGTGGGAGCGGGAGCAATTCGAGCGGTTCGAGCAGGAGCACGCGCCCGCGACGCCGCGTGCCGCGCCAGAGTCACCATTCGCTCGACCGCTGGGCGCCGAGGCAGAGGTCCCGGTACCGGAGCTCGCCGTACCACAGACGGAGGCACCGGGTGTCGACGCGATGCTTCTTGCGCTCAAGGCCGAGGAGCCAGCGGTGGTGGAGGGTGCGTGGAGGTTCGGGCTGGTCGCCGCCGCGTTCGTGGGAACGATCGGACTCATGCTCGTGATCTGGGGGATGGTGGCGCTTGCACGCAGTGCGGGGAGCGGACCCGCCGGGATCATGGGTGCGACGATCATGAGCGTAATGGGCGGCTTGTTCGTAGGGCTGGCCGCGTGGATGGGCGCGCGTAGTCTCAAACAGCGAGGAGTGCTCTAAGTGGTAGACGACATCACGGGCGGTACCGTAATCCCGATAGACATCCAGCAGGAGCTCCGCGAGAGCTTCCTGGAGTATTCGATGAGCGTCATCGTCGCGCGCGCGCTTCCCGACGTGCGCGACGGTCTCAAGCCGGTCCACCGGCGCATCCTGTACGCCATGAATGAGTCCGGGTTGACCGCGGGCCGCTCGTACAAGAAGTCCGCGTGGACCGTCGGTGAGGTCATCGGTAAGTACCACCCGCACGGAGATGCCGCCGTCTACGACACCATGGTCCGCATGGCCCAGGACTGGGCGATGCGAGCGCCGCTCGTTGACGGGCACGGCAACTTCGGCTCGGTGGACGGGGACTCCGCCGCCGCCATGCGGTACACGGAGGCGCGCCTCCAGAAGATCTCGATGGAACTCCTGCGCGACCTCGAAAAGGACACCGTCGACTTCGGCTTGAACTACGACGAGTCGCTACGCGAGCCGCTCGTTTTGCCAGCCCACTATCCGAACCTGCTGGTCAACGGCTCGGCGGGCATCGCGGTCGGCATGGCGACCAACATCCCGCCGCACAACCTAGGAGAGGTCATCGACGCAACGACGATGATGATCGACAACCCCGAGACCACGGTCGAGGAGCTCATGACTGTACTGCCAGGCCCCGATTTTCCGACCGGCGGCATCATTATGGGCAAGGAGGGCATCCGGGATGCGTATTCGACCGGACGCGGCTCGATCAAAGTACGCGGCAAGGCACACATCGAGCAGACCTCGACCGGACGTACGCGCATCATCGTCACCGAGATCCCCTATACGGTGAACAAGTCCAAGCTCGTCACCAAGATGGCCGACCTGGTGCGCGAGAAGAAGCTCACCGAGATCAGCGATCTGCGCGACGAGTCGGACCGTAGGGGCATGCGCATTGTTGTCGAACTCAAGCAGGCGTGCATTCCGCAGGTCGTGCTCAACAAGCTCTACAAGCACACGCCTCTGCAGACGGGCTTCGGCGTCATCATGCTCGCACTCGTCGACGGCGTGCCCCGCACACTCACACTCCCCGAGGTCCTGCACCACTACATCGACTTTCAGAAGGAGGTCATCACCCGCAGGACGCAGTTCGAGCTGCGCAAGGCCGAGGAGCGCGCTCACATCCTTGACGGGTACGTCATTGCGCTGGACAACATCGACGCGGTCATCAAGATCATCCGTGGCAGCGCCGACGACACAGAGGCGAAGTCGCGTCTCATCGAGCGCTTCGGCCTGTCCGAGGCGCAGACCGACGCAATCCTCGAGATGCGCCTGCGCCGTCTGACCGGCCTCGAGCGCCACAAGATCGAAGAGGAGCTCGCGGAACTTCGCGAGCGCATCGCGTGGTACACGAAGGTTCTCGGCGACATGGGCCTCGTCCTGGACATCATCAAGGAGGAGATGGCCGAGATCCGCGCTAAGTTCGCGAACGACCGCCGTACCGAGCTTACCGGTGTGGCCCACGACCTCGATGTCGAGGACCTCATCGCCGAGGAGGATATGGTCGTCACCATCACGCAGGCTGGCTACGTGAAGCGGCTACCGGTCGCGACCTTCCGCCAGCAGAAGCGGGGGGGCAAGGGCGTGGCGGGCACGAACCTGCGCGAGAACGACTTCGTCGAGCACTTGTTCATCAGCTCGACTCACGACTACGTGCTCTTCTTCTCGACGGCCGGCAAGGTCTACCGCCTCAAAGTGCACGAACTGCCGGTCGGTTCGCGTCACGCGCGCGGCACGGCGATTGTCAACCTGCTACCCTTCGCGCAAGACGAGCGCATCGCGGCCGTCATCAACACGCGCGAGTTCTCGCCCGATGACTATCTGCTTTGCGCCACGAAGCACGGCATGAGCAAGAAGACGGCGATGGACGCGTACGATCGCAGCCGCCGCGACGGCATCATCGCGATCAACCTGCGTGACGACGACGAGCTGATCAGCGTGCGCCGGGTCCGCACCGGTGAGCGCGTAGTCATGGTCTCGACCGCCGGCAAGGCTATCGTGTGGGATGAGGGCGACGCGCGGCCGATGGGTCGCGATACCATGGGTGTGAAGGGTATGGCCCTCAAGGCTGGCGAGAGCGTGCTGGGCATGGAGATCGCGCCGGAAGACAGCGAGCTGTTCGTCGTGACCGAGCGCGGCTACGGCAAGCGCACACCGATGACCGACTATCCGATTCAGAAGCGCGGCGGCATGGGCGTGAAGACCATCCAGGTCACGCCGAAGAAGGGCCCGCTCGCCGGCATGAAGGTCGTCCACCCGCACCACGAGCTCATGCTCATCTCCGAGGAGGGCGTCATCATCCGCGTTCGTGCCGAGGACGTCTCGCGTCTCGGCCGCTCGACGCAGGGCGTCAAGGTCATGAACGTCTCCGATGCCGACCGGGTGTGCGGCATCGCACGGGTTTCCTCGAGCAAGAAGCGCAAGGCGAAGGTTGCCGATGGCCAGGGCCAGCTTGTTCCCGAGCCGGGAGCCGAGTCCGCAGCGACAGCGTGCCCGACTCCTGTCTCCGACGCAGAGCGCGAGGCCGCCGCAGAGGAGCTTGTGAGCGAGGAGTTCGAGGATCTCGGCGAGGAGTAGGATCGGGTGAGATGGCCCCCACAGGCCTCAGAGGGCGGGTCCGCGCCCTCCTGTTCGACCTCGACGGTACGCTGATAGACACGGTCGCGCTCATCTTGAGCTCGTTTCGCCACGCGACGAACGAGGTGCTCGGCAGCCCGCTGCCCGACGAGGTGCTCATGCGCAACGTCGGGGTGCCACTCGCCGTTCAGATGCGCGAGTTCGCGCCCGAGCACGCCGATGAGCTGCTTCGGGTCTACCGCGAGCACAACTCGAGGATCCACGACGATATGGTGGCCGAGTATCCCGGCACGCGCGAAACGCTCGAAGAACTGGCCGGGCACGGTTTCCCGATGGGGGTTGTGACCTCGAAGGGCACGCCAATGACAAGGCGCGGCCTGGACGCGTTTGGGCTCGGCCGCTTCTTCGAGGTGGTGGTGACCTCGGACGACGTGGAGATCTTCAAGCCCGAGCCGCATCCGCTGCTGCGCGCTGCCGAGCTCATCGGAGTGCCGGCTGAAGAGTGCCTCTACCTAGGCGACAGTCCGCACGACATGTCGGCGGCCATTGCGGCGGGATCGGTATCCGTGGCGGCACTCTGGGGCGCATTCGACGCCGAGGCGGTGCTCGAGCCGGGACCCGAGTTCGCGCTCCGGGCCATCGGGGAGTTGCCCCGTCTGCTTGACGGGTCGGGCGAGGAGTTTCGCGCGAACCGTACGGAAACCGAAGGCGCGGGCGGCCGTCGCCACGCGCGCAGACTGGAAACAATGTAAGGCAGTGGGTACGCAATCGAGCCCGAGGAGGAGCCCGTGTCGTCGAGAGGCAAAGTGATAGCGGCCGTTGCTGTGCTGACGGTGATTGGAATCATCGCCACGGTGGTCGCCTTCGGAGCGACCCGACCGGCAGCCGAGGTCGACACGGTATCCGTGGAGGTCCGCGACCTCGCGGTTACCGTGACCGCGTCCGGCCGGATCGAGTCGAGCGTGCGTGCCGACGTCTTTCCCCCGACAGCCGGCGTGCTGGCTGAGGTGCGCGTGACCGACGGACAGCGCGTGACCCGCGGCACGGTCCTCGCGGTGATGGACACCGGGCCACTCGAGATTGCAGTGGCCCAGGCCGAAGCGAGCCTCGCGCAGGCCGAGTCGGGCCTCGCCTCCGTTGACGACCAGGCGCCGACGAGCGCCGAAGTCGCAGCGGCCCGGGCCGCAACTGATGCCGCATGGGCGGCGTACCGTTCGGCGCAGGCCGCAGCGAGCGCCGTCGCGAATCAGGCGCCCTCGCAGGCCGATATCGATGCCGCGGCGGCGGCGACACGGGCTGCCGAGACCGCATACGACCAGGCGAGCGCCGCGTATGATTCGCTCAAGGCTCTCTATGAGACGATGCCTACGCCCGAGAATCTGGTGAACCTCAATGCTGCCGAGCTCGCTCGCGAGCAGGCGAACGCCGCCTACCTCGGCGCTCAGGCTACTGAGCGCCAGCTCCGCTCGCTCGACCTGTCGAGCCAGCAGTCGGCTGCCAACGCCAGCGTCGACCAGGCCCACGCCGCCTACCTCGGTGCGAAAGCCCAGCAGGACAAGCTGGAGAACCTCGACCTCTCGCCCCAGCGGCGTGCGGCACGCGCCGCTGTTGAACAGGCGCGTGAGGCGCTCGCGTTGGCAAATGACAATGTCGCCAACGCCGAGCTCGTGGCGCCGATCGACGGGGTGGTGCTCTTCAACGCGCTCAGTACACCGTCCTCAGACGGGACTGCGCCCAAGGCCGCAATCGATGTCGGGGTAGCCCCGCAGGCCGCGCCCTTCACGATCGTGCAGCTCGACGCGGTCCGCTTCACTGCCGAGGTCGACGAGGTGGATGTCGACCTTGTCGAGGAAGGCATGCACGCGACCGTGCGGCTCGACGCGTTCGCCGGCCGCTCCTTCGAGACGACCGTCTCCGAGATCAGACCCGCCGCCACGCTTACGCCGACCGGTGGGACCGTGTTCCCGGTCTACCTGGGTCTGTCCGGCCGCGATGCCAACGTGCTCCTCGGTATGAAGGGCGACGTGACGATCGAGGTCAGCCGCGTCGAGGGTGTGACCACCGTGCCGATCGAGGCGCTCTTCGACGAGGCGGGGGAGATCTTCGTCTACGTGGTGGAGGACAATCGCCTCGTGCGCACGCGCGTGGAGGTCGGAACGCTCACCGAGACGGCCGTCGAGATACTCTCGGGAGTCTCCGAAGGGGACGAGGTCGCCCTGTCGAGTGCGACCGAGTTCGAGGACGGCATGACCGTCCGCGTGCGATAGTCATGGGCGACATGCCCGAGATGGGCGAAGGTGTGTCCGGCAGGCGCGACGACGCTCGTGTGATCCTCGAGGCGCGCGGGGTCACCAAGTGTTACCACCTCGGCGAGGTTGACGTGCACGCGCTGCGCGGTGTCGACCTGTCAATCTGTGACGGCCGAATGCTCTCGCTCATGGGGCCGAGCGGCTCGGGCAAGTCCACGCTTATGCACATCATCGGGCTGCTCGATCGTCCCACCGAGGGGAGCGTCATCGTCGAGGGCGAAGAGGTCTCACGCATGTCGCCAAACGAGCTCGCAGCGGTGCGCAATCATCGCATCGGGTTCGTCTTCCAGTCGTTTAACCTGCTCGCACGTACGTCCGCGCTTGCGAACGTTGAGCTCCCGCTCGTCTATGCGGGGGTCTCTGGTTCCGAGCGGGCGCGCCGCGCGCGCGAAGCGCTCGAACGCGTCGGACTCGGAGACCGGCTTGGTCACTTACCCAACCAGCTCTCCGGGGGGGAGCAGCAGCGCGTGGCGATCGCGCGCGCTCTTGTGACAGAGCCCTCGATCGTGCTTGCGGACGAGCCCACCGGCAACCTTGACTCCATCTCCGGTCACGAGGTCATGGCGATCCTGCAAGAGCTCAACATCCACGGCATCACCGTGGTGCTGGTGACACACGATGACTCTGTGGCCCGGCACGCCGAGCGCATCGTGCGCATCCGCGATGGGCTGGTCGTAGGCGACGAGCGGGTGACCGAGCGCATCTCGGCGGCCGATCAACGCGACGCCGTGGCCGAGGAAACCGGGGGCGGACGGGCGTGAACTTCGTCGAGAGCATCCGCATCGCGCTCCGTGCATTGGGCGCCAACAAGGTGCGTAGCGGGCTCACCATGCTGGGCGTCATCATCGGCGTGGCTGCGGTCATCCTGCTCGTAGCCATCGGGACGGGTGTCCAGGACGAAATCACCGGTTCTATCGAGGGTCTGGGCTCCAACCTCATCTTCGTCTTTGCAGGCAACTTCGAGGAGGGTCCCGGCGGGGGAGGGCCCGGAGGGCGCTCGGTCAGGCAGTTCAGCGTCGAAGACGCGGACCTGCTCCAACGCCGGCTGGGTTCCGAGCACGTTGTCGTGCCGGTGGTTCAGGGACCACTCACGCTGCGGGTCGGTAACCGCACGATGCGCACGACGGTCGCGGCCGCCAACGAGAACGCCGGGGAGGTCTTCGGCGGAGACTATGTCGGTGGCCGGAGGTACCGCCGCAGCGAGGTTTCGGCGAGTGCCCGGGTCATAGTGCTCGGAGCCACCGTACGCGACCGCCTCTTCCCGAATCAGGACCCGGTAGGCGAGACGATGAGCGTGAACGGGCAGCGTTTCACGGTCATCGGATATGTTGCGGCCCAGGGTGGCTCGCTCACCGGAGACCAGGACAACCAGGTCTACATGCCGATCTCAACGGCGCAGCGACTCCTCGGCACGACGGACGTCGGGCTCATCGCGGTCAAGGCGGCGACGGCTGACGACGTCGAGGGCCTCCAGCGCCGCATCCGGCAGGCGCTCACTCCGCGCTTTGGCGACGAGTTCACCGTGTTCACCCAGGAACAGACGCTCGGGCTGTTCCAGCAGATTCTCGGCACGCTTACGTTCATGCTCGCCGGCATCGCCGGCATCTCTCTGCTGGTGGGCGGCATCGGCATCATGAATATCATGCTGGTGAGTGTGAGCGAGCGCACCCGGGAGATCGGCATACGCAAAGCTGTCGGCGCACGCACCTACGACATCATGAGTCAGTTCGTGATCGAGGCAGTGACGCTCTCGGTCGTAGGCGGGGTGGTGGGCATCGCCCTCGGGGCGGCTGGCGCGGCCGTCCTCACCCGGTGGGTACCGACCGAGGTGACAGTGTGGGCCGTGGCGCTCGCCTTTACGTTCTCGGCCGGTGTGGGCATCTTCTTCGGCGTGTATCCGGCGTACAAGGCCTCACGGCTCGACCCGATCGAGGCGCTGCGCTACGAGTAGTGCGGCGCGGGGTGCGCGACGGCCGTAGCGCGAGATCGCTGTGCGGCCCGCCTAGCCCTGGAAGTCCTCGGGATCCACACCTTCGAGGAACTCCCGGAACTGCTCGACCTGCGTCTCCTCATCCTCCTCGGTGACCTCCACGACTGCTGCCTCGTCGAGGACCTGTTCGGAGATGAAGATCGGAGCGCCGGTGCGCACCGCCAGCGCGATGGAGTCGCTCGGCCGGGCGTCAACCTCGAGACTCATGTCGCCGGGACCCGAGAGCACGATGAGCGCGTAGAAGGTGCCGCCCTCGATGCGCGTGATCTCCACTCGTGCGACCTCGGCGCCGAGTGCCTCAATGGCGTCTTTGAGCAGGTCGTGCGTCATCGGACGGGGCGGCGAGATGTCCTGCAGCGCGAGCAGGATCGCGGTCGCCTCGTTCTGCCCGATCCAGATCGGGACGAGCCGCCCGCCCGTGCCCTCCTCCTCGATGGGGCGCAGGATGATGACCGGCTGGTTGCTGGCCGAATCCACACTCAGACTGGCGATCCCGACGGGAATCATCTCCTGCACCTCCTCTCGCGTTCCTACGCTGTACCTTCCACTATCATACGGGAAGGTACCGGCAGGCGGGCGAGCGCATCCAGTGAGCGGGGGAGGCGTCATGACGGTGATAGAGGTTCGCACCGAACGGCGCGAGCAGTTCGTGGATGTCACGCAGCGCGTGGCCGAGACGGTGACTTCCTCCGGCGTGGCCGAGGGCATCGCGCACATCTGGTGCCCGCACACCACCGCGGCGGTCACAGTAAACGAGGCGGCCGACCCCTCGGTCGCCCGTGACATCGTCGCCGGGTTAGCCAGGTTCGTTCCGCGTGAGGCTGGCTGGCAGCATGCCGAGGGCAACGCCGACGCACACGTGAAGGCCTCGCTGCTCGGGGCCTCGGCGAGCGTGCCGGTCTCGGGCGGAAGGCTTGCTCTCGGCACGTGGCAGGGCGTCTTCTTCTGCGAGTTCGACGGGCCGAGGACGCGCCGGATCGAGGTGCGAGTATCAAGGCTGTGAGCGCCGACTTTCTGACCAGGGAGATGCTTGACGCTTCATCTGGCGTTGGGCTATGGTACGGAAGCATTTCGCCCGGACGGGCGAGGGCCCGTAGCTCAGTTGGTTAGAGCGCACGGCTGATAACCGTGAGGTCAGTGGTTCGAATCCACTCGGGCCCACCATCCATCGCAGTCAAACGCCTCTTCGCGAGTCTCTCGCAGACTGGAGAGGCGTTTGCGTGTCCGGGATCGGCTCGCGTGCTCGCCGCCACCCCTACGGCCGCAGCCCCACTTGCATGACGTCGATCGTGCGGTAGGCGAAGCCCGCGCGGCAGAAGGCCAGGTAGAACCGCCACATCCGGATAAACCGATCGTCGAACCCGAGCGCGCCGACCTCGGCCTGTGCCCGTTCGAACCGTGTCAGCCACGTCTCGAGGGTGCGGGCGTAGGAATCGCCGATGAAGTGCGGCGTCCCGAGGACGAGCCCCGCTGCCCGCGCCGCCCGCTCGAAGCGCTCCCGGCTCGGCAGCATGCCGCCCGGGAAGATGTAGCGTTGGGTGAAGTCCGGGCCGCGCCGGTACGCCTCGAACCGCTCCTCAGGAATGGTGATCACTTGTAGGGCCGCGGCCCCGCCCACCCGCATGAGCTCGCGTAGCCGCCGGAAGAACACCGGCCAGTATCGTTCGCCGACGGCCTCGAACATCTCGATGGAGACGACGCGGTCGAAGACGTCCGGGACGTCCCGGTAGTCCTGCAGCCGAATCTCCACACGGCCTTCAAGGCCCTCCTCGGCGACGCGCGCCTTCGCGAAGTCGTGCTGCTCCTGCGAGAGCGTCACACCGGTCACCCGGCAGCCGGCTTGCTTCGCGGCATGGATGGCGAACCCGCCCCATCCGCAGCCGATCTCGAGCAGGCTCGACCGGGTGTCCGGGTCGGCGATCTCGAGGATCCGGTCCCACTTACGCCGCTGGGCGTCGGCGAGGTTGGCGCAATCATCTTCGAAGCACGCCGAGGAGTAGGTCATGGTGTCGTCGAGCCAGAGGCGGTAGAAGTCGTTGCCGAGGTCGTAGTGTGTGGCGATGTTGCGTTTCGACCCGCGCCGGCTGTTGAAGCGCAGGGCGTGCGCGAGCCGGGAGCGCAGCGAGGCGCGCCTCGTCCCCCTGGGCAGGCCGCCGGCAGCGAGGCCCGCGGCGCCCAGGTCGAGCACCGCTCGCAGGTCAGGGGTGTCCCACTCGCCGGCCATGTACGATTCGGCAAGCCCGAGAGATCCCTCCCGGGCGGCCCGCCTCGCGGCGTCACTGTCACGCAGCGTCACCTCGGCATGTGGGCCGGGAGCGCGTCCGGTGTACCAGGTAGTGCCGCCTCGCGGCCACGTGATCTCGAGGCTGCCAGCGGGCAGACCGCGCGAGAGCATGGCATCGACGAGACGTTCGTACAGGGTCGACGGTCCGTGTTCGTCAGTCATGATGCGCGGTACCCCCACCATGCGGTCTTCCCACCGGCTCTCTCAGATATATGTCCCGAAACAGCTCCTGACAACCGGCGAGAAGTGCACGGACTTCATCCAGTCCCTGG
This sequence comes from Coriobacteriia bacterium, assembly GCA_014859265.1. Taxonomy (GTDB): domain Bacteria; phylum Actinomycetota; class Coriobacteriia; order Anaerosomatales; family SLCP01; genus SKKZ01. The sequence continues at coordinate 26,121 of JACUUN010000003.1, read as the reverse complement.
GAGCGATCCCTCACCCTCCCAGCAGCATGACCCGCACACGGTGCTCGACGCCGTCTGCGGCTAGCGGCACGAGCGATTCGTCGAGCACAGCTCCGTCGAGCTCGACCCATGCCACGCCTCGATTCACGCCACGAGGATTCTCGACCGCGATCCGGTAAGTGGTCTCGCCATCGCGATACACCATCTCGAACCCGGGCCACGTCTTGGGCACGCATGGGTCGACCGTGAAGCGTCTCCGGCCGTCCTCGGTCACGAGGCGCAGGCCGAGCAGGTACTGGACTGCCACGCGGTAGAACCACGATGCCGAGCCGGTGTACCAGGTCCAACCTCCGCGCCCGACGTGCGGCGGCACCGCATAGACATCCGCGGCGACCACGTAGGGCTCGACCTTGTAGCGGGCAACGCCCTCGGCGTCGAGCGCGTGGTTGATCGGGTTGATGAGGTCGATGAGCGACACGGCCTCATCACCACCGCCGCGCAGCAGATGCGCGAGCGCCACCCAGATGGCAGCATGTGTGTACTGACCGCCGTTCTCGCGCACGCCGGGCACGTAGCCCTTGATGTAGCCAGGATCGTGGGGCATGCGGTCGAACGGCGGCGCGAGCAGCGCCATCAGCCCGTCCTCCATGCGCACGAGTTTCTCCTCGACGGCTTCGAGCGCACTCGCGGCACGCGCGGGATCGCCCTGCCCGGAGATGACCGCCCACGCCTGGGCGATAGCATCGATACGGCACTCCTCGGCGTCCTTGGTCCCGAGCGGCGTGCCATCGTCGAAGTAGGCACGGCGGTACCAGCCGCCGTCCCAGCCGGCCTCATCGGCCGCCGCCACGAGGCGCGCGGCGTGCTCGCGGTAGCGATCAGCGCGGTCGGGCTCGCCTTTCAGCTCGCAGAGGGGAGCGAACGCGCGCAGCACCACGTCGAGGAACCACGCGAGCCATACGCTCTCGCCCCGGCCCTCGTGTCCGACTCGGTTCATGCCGTCGTTCCAGTCCCCGCCGCCGATGAGCGGCAGTCCGTGCTCGCCGACCTCGAATGCGAGCTCGAGCGCAGCCACACAGTGTTCGTAGACGCTCGCGGCCTTCTCGGTGACTGCGGGCTGCACGTACGCGTCCTCGGCGCCAGGCTCGAGCTCGGGCGCCTCGATGAAGGGCGTGCGCACGTCGAGCACGCCCGTGTCGCCGATAGCCGCCACGTACTCGGCGGTCACGAAAGCGAGCCAGTGCCGGTCGTCGGTGATGCGGGTGCGCGCCCCACGGCCGGAGACCGGCTGCCACCAGTGCAACACGTCGCCCCGTTCAAACTGGTGGCGTGAGGCCTCGACGATCTGCGCTCGCATCAGATCGGGCCTCGCGAGCACGAGCCCGAGTGTGTCCTGCAGCTGGTCGCGGAAGCCGAGCGCTCCTGACGACTGGTAGGTGGCGGTGCGTCCCCACAGGCGGCATGCGAGCGTCTGGTAGAGCAGTCGACCGTTCACGAGCAGGTCGAGCGCGGGATCCGGCGTGTTGACCTGCACGGTCTCGAACATCTCGGCCCACATCGCGCGCACTCCTGCGAGCGTCCGGCCCACCTCACCCGGTGTGCGGTAGCGGGCGACGAGCTCGCGTGTGTCCTGCAGCCGGTCGGCCTGGCCGAGCAGGAAGGTGACTTCCGCGCTCTCGCCGGGTGCGAGCGCGATCTCGGTCATGATCGCGCCGCAGTTGTCGTGGAAGCGCCCGCTCCTGCCATCGAGGCGCTCGCGCTGCATTGCGGCGGGGGACGCGGGGCGGCGGTTACGGCCGACGAACTCGGTACGGCTCGCCGTCCACGAGTGCAGCGGACGGTCGCACGCCAGGAACGTCGGGCGGCCGGGGAAGTCGGGGTTGAAGTGGTTGTGCGCCGTGAGCGTCTCGTGCTCGGCATCGAACCACGTGACCACCTGGTGCTGTGCCTTGCTCCGCGACGAGCCGAGCACCCACTCGACGAACTGCGTGGCCGTGAGAAGCCTCGGTACGTCCGAGACGTTTGCGAGGTGCAGCCGCGCGATGCGCACCGGATCCTCGGCGGGCACAAACCAGGTCAGCTTGTGCGCGATGCCGTGCGAAGTGTGTTCGAAGTGCGTATAGCCAAACCCATGGCGCACCACGAAGGGATTCGTCGAGCGGCAGGGCAGCGGCGTGGGGCTCCAGTACTCGCCGGTCTCCTCGTCCCGGATGTAGAGGGCCTCGCCCGAGCCGTCGGAGACCGGATCGTTGTTCCAGGTGGTGATGCGGTTCTCGTGGCTGTTAATCGCCCACGTACAGCCGATGCCGGCCTCCGAGACCAAGCAGCCGAACTCCGGCGTGGCCATCACGTTGACCCACGGGGCGGGGGTCGTCGCGCCATCCTCGAGCACGATGACGTACTCACCGGTGGCCGGGTCGAACCCGCCGAGACCGTTGTCATGGTCGAGGGTGGGCCGCTCGAACGGCGGTGCGTCGAACTCGCGCGGCTCGGCCGCCGGCTCAAATGCGGGCGGGTCGGCCGGGTGTTCGGCGCGGCGGTTCAGCTGCAGCTCGATGGAGCCGCCATCGCCCTCGAGCACCGCGCGCGCCACGCTCTCGAGCAGGTTCAGCACGTCGGGGTGCATCTGGTCGGTCCGGCGCAGGAAGACCCCGCCCGGCTTGTCCACGAGCTGCAAGGCGTGGCCGGTGCGCACGAGCAGGCGCATGCGGTCGTCGAGTTCATCGGAGTATGCGGTCGGCCGCGTGTTGAGCACGACGAGGTCGGCGACGAGTCCCTTGTGCCGCCAGTACTGGTGGGCGAGGAGCGCCTGGCGCACGAGCGGCGCGTGCTCGGGCTCCTTGATGCGCACGAGCAGGATCGGGTTGTCGCCCGAGATGCCGAGCGACCAGAGTCCCGCCATCGGCAGCCCGTTCTCCACGAGCGATTTCACCTTGAGCGGCGAGTACGGGTCGGTGAGCAACAGGCGCGAGGCGAGTCGCTGCAGCACGACGCCCTCCTCGGCGCCGATGCCGAGGTCACGAAGCTCGATTTGCGCGGCGGTCCACGACAGGTCGATCGCGCGCTGGGCGGTGCGGATGTCCTGGTAGCGCTCGGCGATAGTGAGCGCTACCTCGCGGGTCGCCGCAACGCCGGTCACGTATGCGAGCCGCGCGCTCTCACCCGGTCCGAGCTCGAGCGTGTGTCTAATCGCGCACGCAGGGTCGAGCACCGCGCCTGCCGTGCCCGATAGCGCCCCGCCTTCCCGCACCGCCGCAGGCGCAGCCGCCCCGTTGAGCCTGCCGAGGAAGCGTGCCCGGTCGGTCTCGTAGCTCCACGCGCACAGGCCGGTTTCGCAGCCGAGCACATGGAAGCCCCACACCCGCTCCTCGGCGGTCGAACGGGGACGCCGCGAGAAGAGCAGCGTCCGCTGGGCCTCGACCCCTTCGGTCTCGACGAAGAGGTTCGAGAAGGACTTGTGTGCCTGATCGGCGGCCTGGTCGGAGAGCGCGATCTCGAAGTAGCTCGTGACCTCGATGCGGTGAGGCCCGAGTCCCCGGTTCGAGATGGTCAGCCGGCGCACCTCGACGTCATCCTCGGGCGAGACCGCGACCTCGGTGCGGGTCTCGATGTCGCCGTCCCGCCGGTGGTACTCGGCCTTGTCTGCCGAGAAGGTAACGTGGTAGGCGTCCGGGCGTTTCGGCGCCGGGTTGTATGCCGAAGACCAGACCTCGCCGCTGTCAACGTCGCGCAGGTAGAAGAAGTGCCCCCAGCAGTCCCGCGTGATGTCCTCGCGGTAGCGGGTGACCGAGACGCCGTTCCAGCGGCTGTACCCGCCGCCGCCATTGGTGACCATGACCGAGTAACGGCCGTTGGAGAGGAAGTGAGTCGCGGGCGCGGGCGTGTCCGCGAGCGGGTAGGTGCGCGTTGCGGGCACCGGCAGCTCCTCGACGGAGCGAACAGCCTCGACCTCGCCGACGTGCGGAGTGGTGTATGCGACCGCGCGGGGCGCGCGCTCCTGGAGCAGCAGCTCGGCCGAGGCGACCATCGGGTCGGCGTGAAAGCGGTCGCGCATCCGGTCAGCGGTGAGCGCATTGCCGAGCGCGACGAGCGTCATACCCTGGTGATGAGCCATGTAGGTGCGGACGACTGCCCGCCTCTCACCTGCAGGCACGCGCCCGGGCGTGAAGTCGACTGCCTCGTAGTAGCCGTAGCGCCCCCGAGCTCCGATCGCGGTGAGGCGCTCGAGGTTCGCATGCGCCTCGGCCGGCGCGACCGGCAATGCGAGGATGGTCGCATAGGGTGCGATCACGATGTCTTCGGAGAGCCCGCGCTTGAGCCCGAGCCCCGGCACGCCGAACGCCTGGTACTGGTAGGTAAGGTGAGCATCGAGCACGTTGAAGGCCGACTCCGAGACCCCCCATGGCACGCTGAGCTCGCGGCCGTACTCGATCTGCCGGTGCACGATCGCGTCGTATGTCTGGTCGAGCAGCGTCATCGGCCACGAGCGCATCACGAGCAGCGGCATGAGGTATTCGAACATCGACGCGCTCCACGAGAGCAGCGCCTGTCCGCCGTTGGCCCGCGTGATCTGCCTGCCGAGCCGGAACCAGTGCTCCTGCGGAACGTCGCCCTTCGCGATGGCGAGGAAGGAGGCGAGGCGGCACTCCGAGGCAAGCATGTCGTAGTAGGAGTCGTCGAGGTGTCCTTCGGCGGTGTTATAGCCGATCGAGAAGAGCAGGCGGCGCTTGTCGAAGAGCATCGAGAAGTCGGTGTGCTCCCACATCTCGCGTGCCATGTCAGCGTCGAGCCGGAGCCGGCCGAGGAGCTCCTCGCACGCCAAACGTGCCGACCGCAGGCCGTGCGCGACAGCGGCGGCCCACGCGGCGGCCGCTTCGCGCTCCCCGGTGGTCTCGCCGGGTGGGTCCTGTACGAGCGAGTCGAGCGCCTCTAACGCGAACTCGAGTCCTTCGGCCAGGCCGACGAGGCTCGGCATGTGCGCGAGCAGCGGGGCGAGCGCAGCGTCGCGCACGTCGGTGGCGACCGCATGAGGTAACTCGGCGGTGAACTCGGCCCACGGGGCGAACGTTTCGAGCAGCGCAAGGGCGTCAGTGATGAGATCGGCGACCGCACCGACGGACGCGCGGACGTGCTTCGCCGGATCGGTGACGTGCAGTGGGTCGGCGGCAGCGGTGGGGACTGCCAGACTATCAAGACCGGCCGCCTGCTCGACCGCACTCTCGGCGAAACCGTGCCACCGTGTGAGCAGCGCGTGCCAGGCGGCCGCGTCTGCCGGCGGCTCGGCGAGCGCTGCGTCCCGCCGCAGCTCCTCGAGACACTTGCGCACGGCTGTCACGGCAGCTTCAGGTGCAACACGCTCGCGTTTCTCGGCAAGGTCGTGAAGCGCGAGAGCCGTGGTGTCCTCAAGCCCGGCACGCAGCTGCGGGCCAAGGAGCGGGGCCTCGGACGCTTCGAGCAGCCCCATGCGGAGCACGAGGAGGTGGCCCGCGAGGTTGCCGCTGTCCACGGTGGAGATGTAGTGCGGCGGCAGCGGCTCGAGCGTGTGCGTGTCGTACCAGTTGTAGAAGTGCCCGCGGAAGCGCCGCATGCCGGCCATGGTCGAGAGCGTGTCGGCGGTCCGCTCTACGAGACGCCCGAGGGTTTGGTAGCCGAGGTCGTACGCGGTGACCCCTGCAATCAGCTGGAGGCCGATGTTGGTGGGGGAGGTTCGGTAGGCCACCTCGCCCTTCGGATCCTCCTGGAAGTTGTCGGGCGTAAGGTAGTTGCTCTCTGGGCCGGCGAAAGTCTCGAAGAACCGCCAGGTGGCGCGGGCGACCTGGCGCAGCGAGGGCACGAGGGCAGGATCGAGCGGGGGGCGCTCGACCGGGCGCGCACGCGAGACACGCCACGCGAGGAAGGGACCCGCGGCGAAGAGCGCCACAAGGGGGGCCGCTACTGTCACGCGCAGCGGGCTGGCAAGCGTCCCCGGCAGCAACAGTATGATGGCAACGGCCGCTGCTGGTCCGAGGCGGCGCAGATATCCGGAGACCCCCTGGCCGACCGAGCGCTCGACGTCGGCGGCGGTCTCCCACTCGAGCAGTTTGCGACGCGAGACCCACATGCGCCAGAGCGCCCGGATCGCGGCGTCGATCATCTGGTAGGCGTGGTGGGGCAGGAACGCGAGGGCGAGCAGGGTACGAGCCGAGTCCCGCCCGAAGTTCGCCCAGACCGTCGAAGCCGTCCGGGCGAACGGCACATCGGGGGGCCGGAAGAGTAGTCCATTCGCGGCGTCGAAGTACACCGGGAAGAGCACGACCAACATCATGAGCAGGGGCCATGCCCATGCCGGCCCAGGCAGGAGCGCCCAGCCCAGCGAGAGCAGGAGCAGCATGGCGGGACCGGAGAGGCTGCGCCTCAAGTTGTCGACCAACTTCCAGCGGTGCAGCCCCGACAGCGGGTTGGGAGCGGTGCCGTCCTCACGTGGGATGCGCGCACCGAGCCACGGCAGCGTCTGCCAGTCACCGCGCACCCAGCGGTGCAGCCGCGCAACCTGTGCGCCGTACGTCGCCGGGTAGTCGTCGAGCACCTCGATGTCCGAGGCGAGCCCGACACGCAGGAAGCATCCCTCGAGAAGGTCGTGCGAGAGCAGCGTGTTCTCAGGGATTGCGCCGTCCAGCACGCCTGCGAAGACGTTCACCTCGTAGACGCCCTTGCCCGTGAAGCTCCCCTCGGCGAAGAGATCCTGATAGGTGTCGGAGACGGCCCCGGCGTACGGGTCTATGCCGGTGATGCCCGAGTGCAGCCAAGCGTAGAAGGAACGCGTCGAGGCTGGCAGGGCCATTCCGACCCTCGGCTGGATGAGGCCGTAGCCCCTGCGGACGATCGGCTCGCCCGGTGTCCACCGGGCCCGGTTGAGGGGGTGTGCGATCGTAGACACGAGCTTGCGCGCGGTGTCGCGCGGCAGCTGGGTGTCGGCGTCGATGGTGAGAACGAAGGTGACGCCGCCCAGGAATGACTCGTCGCCGACCCGGTGGGTGAAGGACGTCTCGCGCGAGTGGCGCAGCATGTGGTTGAGCTCGACGAGCGAGCCGCGCTTGCGCTCCCACCCCATCCACGTGCCCTCGGTCGCGTTGAACGTTCGCCCCCGGATGAAGAGGAAGAAGGGCCGCCGCCCGTGATCGGCGGCGTAGCGCTCGTTGAGCTCCTCCACTCCGCGCACCGCTGCCTCGATGATCTCCGAGTCACCCTCCCGGTGCTCAGCGTCCGCGCCCTTCAAGTCGCCGAGGAGCCCGAACCCGAGCTGATCGTCGCGATTGGCGAGGTAGGCGACCTCAAGGTTGTCGAGCACCGAGCGTGCCGACTCTACCGACGTCAGCAGTGCCGGGACGACCACGAGGCTCCGATGAGGCTCGTCGAGCGGCTCGAGGTAGTCGAGCTTAGGCAGGATGCGAGGGGGGGACGCAGCTGCTGCGAGGCGGTTAGTGACCGTGAGCGCGACCTCCGAGAGCGGGACGAGCGCAAGGAGTGTCAGCAGACCAATCACCGCAACAGATGCGCCGATAATGAACGCGTAGAGGGCGAGCAGCGCGGCGAGTAGCGCGGTCACCAGCGATATCGAGCCCCAGTAGAAGAGCCTGCGGTGCCGGTGAAGAGCCCTCTCGAACCGGTCTCGTGCGCTTGGGGAGTACGTGATGCTGGCCTCGAATGTGGCGCGTCCTTCATCAACGAGGTAGTGGCCGACGTGACCGACCGCCGGGTCACCATCAGCCCGGTCGGCACCCTCGAGTGCCCAGCTCACCGCTGCCTCCGCGACCTCGGTCTCCTCGAGCGGGCAGCGGCGCGCAAGCATCTCGAGCGCGTGCCGGTATCGGTCGCGGCTGCGAAAGTCCATGCGCGCGTACACGCCGGTGGGGTCCTCGCGCAAGATGAGCTCGACGAGGCTCGTCTCCTCGAAGAACCCCTTCCAGTCGAAGGCCTCGAGGAAGCGCACGGAAGTGATGCTGTTGGCGATCGAGACCTGGTCGGCGGCCTGCTCCTGCTGGAGGCGGTGTGCCAGAACGTCGAGGTCGTACCCGGCTGACACAAGACGTCGGGCAAGGAAGGCGTTCGTCGCCTCAGCTCCGGCGCCCTCGCCCTGGAGTCGCTGCGAGAGGCGTACGTAGAACGCGGGCGTGGCGTCGGCGGCGACCGTGTCTAACTCGTCGAGGAGCGAACGCAGGTCGTCGGGGCGGTCCTGGGCAGTGAGCAGCAGGCGCTCGGCCCACTCGTCGGCGGCGCGTGTCGCATGGTACGCGCCCACCACCCGGGCCGAGAGCCGCCGGAGGTTCTCGACGAGTGCGATCCGCAGCATGATCGGGATCGCCCACACCTCTCCGATGGTGAGCGGCGAGATGTCCTGGAACCCCTCGACAAACCTGCCGAGAAACTCCGCATCGAGCCGAGCGTCCGTGTAGGCCACGAGCGATACGGTGGCCTCGTATACCCGGGGGAAGCCCTTGAGCGGGTCCGCCTTCAGTCGCGGGAGCTCGACACCGTAGTGCACGGGCAGATCGTGGCGTGCCGCGCGCACCTGCCCGTCGATGAGGTAGTAGTTGTCGAGGAGCCACTCGGTGGCGGGAGAAACCGGGTGAAGCCTGCGCACTGCCGAGGTGAGTACGGCGTTGTCGGAATCGAGCGATGAAGCGGCTTGCTGGAGCAAGGGGATGAGAGGAGTGGTAGCGGGAGGGGCCTCGGTCGTCCACGTTTGCGCGCGGGCGATACGTCGTGCAGCGTCGGCGATGCGCTCGGCGCTCAGCAGCTCGCCCCTGAACGGCGGCTCGAGGCTGGCCATGTCTTGAGCCGCGGGTACCCTGGTCCGTGTGTCCGTCACGCACTCGACCTTTCCTCGGCGCTCACACATGTAGTCTAGACGACCCGGTATCCGATTGGTGGGGTCCTTGCTACTTATAGGGCAACTCGCGCGATCGCGCAGGATGGAGGCAGCGCCGAGGGTTGTCTACTTGATACCCTAAGGGGTATACTGCCTCTCGAACACTCGACGGACGGAAAGCGCGCATGGATCTCAGGAAAGTGCTCATATGGGGCGGCGTCGCCTTTGTCGTGATCATTGGAGCCGTATTGCTTATGAGGCCTGCGGGTGGAGGCGTACAAGACGTCTCACCTGCCCGGGCGAACGAACTCGTCGCCGAGGGCGTGCGGGTCATCGACGTCCGGACGCCTGGCGAGTACGAGCTCAGCCACATCCCGGGTGCCGAGAACGTCCCGATGGATTCTCTCGGATCAGTCGCGTCGGAATGGGACCGCTCTGAGCCGCTGCTCATCTACTGCACTACGGGTGCCCGCTCCGCCCAGGCCGTGACCTATCTTGAGGCGCAGGGGTTCGAGACCATCTACCACCTCGCGGCAGGCATCATCGCCTGGGATGGTGACCTGGAACGTGGGAGCGAAATCGTCCCCATGCCGGCAGATGTCACGCCCGGTGCCGCGCCGGTTATGTACGAATTCTCGACTGACTGGTGACCCGCCTGCAAGACGATGAAGCCTGTGGTCGACAGGCTCAAGCAGGAGTACGATGGTAAGGTCGAGTTCAGGATCTACGATGTGGACAAAAGTTCCGAGGGGCAGGAGTTGATGCGCCGGTACGGCGCGCAGTACGTTCCCACGTTCGTATTCGTAAACAGTGACGGGGCCGAGGTCAACCGTGCGGTTGGCGAGGTCTCCGAGGACGAGATGCGCAGGCTGCTCGATTCGCTTGAGTGAGAGCGTGATAAGCGGGCCGCATCCCAGGGTACATTCTATGTAGGTCCGGACCGGGACCGCAGGTCCAGGCCGAACGAGCACCCAAGGCGGTCGAAAGGGTGGATGCATCTCATTGGATGAGACGCAGAGCCAGGATTCAGCCGGGATGGCAGATAAGACCTCCGGATGACCTCGCTGAGGATACGGTTCGTTCGTTGAGAGATCGATTCGACAGCCGCCTCACGTGAGGGAGGCGTACTGAGAAGCACGGTACAGTAAGACTGGTCACCGGGGAGTCGGGCATAAGCCCCTGGATATGCGAGGGTGCGGCCGAGAGGGAACGCTCACTCGGCCAAGAACTCTCTAGGATATCCCTTTGGAGGGGAGCCTCGGGCGACGCGAAGGCCATCCCGGTTCATCCTTTTCAGGGGACACACGAAAGCCCGCTATGAGCGGGCTTTCGTGTGTCCGAATAACGCCGGTGCTCAGATTGCCTGGGGGCCGCTCTCGCCGGTGCGGATGCGGAGCGCCTGTTCGGTGGGGGCAACGAAGATCTTACCATCCCCCATGACCCCGGTCCGTGCGACCGAAGCGATGGTCTCGATGGTCTCCTGGACCTCGTGGTCGTGCACAACGGCCATCACCATGACTTTGGGGACCAGGCTCACGTGGTACTCCTCGCCTCGCCAGTGCTGGGTGAGTCCGCCCTGGATGCCGTGACCCTTGACCTCGAACACCGTCATCCCGATACGCTCCAGCGTATCGAGCGCACCCCTGACGTCCTCGAGCTTCCCGGGTCGGAAAACGGCTTCGACTTTCTTCACGGGGTTCACAGCCTCTCGGTGATCGTGGTGTACCTGTGGTGATCGTGCTACCGTCGCGGCGTCCGCCGGCGACACGACAGGAGCGAGGCTTGCGCTCTCGCCCCTGTCGCGCACAAGCCGCACGCTGCTAGATGGCTGCCTCGCCGGACTCGCCGGTTCGGATACGCACGATATCCGCGATATCGCTCACGAAGATCTTGCCGTCGCCGACTTCGCCCGTGCGGGCCGCTCCCGCGATCGCCTCGATGAGGCCTGCGCACTGGGCGTCCGCACAGACGACCTCTACCTTGTACTTCGGCAGGAGTTCCACCTTGTACTGGCGACCGCGGAACTGCTGCATCAGGCCCTTCTGCTTGCCGTGCCCCTCGATGCGGGTGAGCATCAGTCCCGGATAACCCGCGGCCTCGAGGGCCTCCTTGACGTCGTCCAGCTTCTCGGGCCGGATGACCGCCTCAATCTTCTTCACGGTCTTCACCTCCTCAGGTGTGCTCGTCTTACTCTTCAACGACCAGGAAGTTCGGATAGGCCGAGGTACCGTGCTCGTCGATGTCGAGGCCGGCGACCTCCTCCTCGGGGGAGACGCGGATACCCATGACGAGGTCGAGCACCTTGAACAGTACGAGTCCGCCGATAAACGCCCACGCAAGCACGGTGACCATGCCGATGACCTGGGCCACTAGCTGCTCGGTGCCGCCGCCGTAGAACAGACCGACCGCGTTGTAGGTCCCATCGGCGAACAGGCCCACGGCAAGCAGCCCCCACAGCCCGTTCACGCCGTGTACGCTCACCGCGCCGACCGGGTCGTCGACGCCCATGTTCTCCAGAGCGAAAATCGAGGCGACCACCAGTGCGCCTGCGATGGCGCCGATTATGATCGAGGCACCGCCTGAGACGAACGCGCACGGTGCGGTGATGCCTACCAGGCCGGCGAGCGCCCCGTTGATGCCCATACCGATGTCCCACTTCTTCGTCTTGACGAATGTGACCAGCAGAGCTGCGAGCGCGCCCGCGGCGGCTGCCATGTTCGTGTTGACCATGATGACGGAGAGACGCAGGTCGGTCCCGGAGAGCGTGGACCCGCCGTTGAACCCGAACCAGCCGAACCAGAGCAGGAACACGCCGAGTGTGGCCAGGGGGATGCTGTGGCCGGGAATGGCTTTCGGCGTGCCGTCCTTGGCGAACTTGCCAAAGCGGGGTCCGAGCACGATTGCGCCTGCCAGACCGACGAAGCCGCCGATCGCGTGCACGACGCCCGAGCCCGCGAAGTCGAGGTGGCCGAGCTCGCCGAGCCAGCCGCCGCCCCACACCCAGTGCCCGTAGATCGGGTAGAGGACGGCGGTGATGACCACCGAGTAGAGCAGGTATGCAGAGAACTTCAGTCGCTCGGCCACGGCACCCGACACGATGGTGGCCGCCGTAGCGGCGAACACGACCTGGAACATGAAGTCCCGGTACAGGGTCACATCGTAGAAGTCACCGCTCATGAACCAGCCGTCTGTCCCGATGAAGCCGCCCGCCGACGCCCCGTACATGAAGCCGAAGCCGATTGCGAAGTACGCGATCGAGCCCACCGCCATGTCCATGAGGTTCTTCATCATGAGGTTCGTGTTGTTCTTGGCACGGCAGAAGCCGCCCTCGACCATCGCGAAACCCGCCTGCATGAGAAAGACCATCGACGCCGCGATCATGAGCCACAGGAAGTCGAGCGCGACTGTGAGGTCGTCGCCGAGCGTGGCTGCGCCACCGGGATCGGCGGCCAGCGCCGTGCCCGGCAGGGCGAGCAGGAGTGCGATCGCGAGCACTCCCGCGAGCTTGCCCTTGTGCATAGGGGTACCTCCTTCGTGCCGTTCGGTCCGGGACTGGGCGCCAGGCGTTTCCTGTGGCACGCCTTTGTGTCGAGAAGGCTCGTCGGTCACAGTGCCGGAGACTGATGTGGCCCTATGCAACCACCCGGATATTTCGCGGAAACAGAAACGCTGTTTCGGTCTAGTTACACTCTTGTTTCAGGTGAGGACTGCCGGGGAGGGGAGTCCGAGAAGGAGCGCAGGAAGAGAGCCGAAGCCGGGCGTGCTATAATCACGCGGCTCCGGACGGGGCGTGCCGAATGGCGCTCCCGGAGACAATGACGGGCGAGTGGCGCAACGGGAGCGCACCTGCTTTGCACGCAGGGGGTTGAGGGTTCGAATCCCTTCTCGTCCACCAGATGCAACGGGCGGTCGGCCTCTCCGCAGAGGACCGGCCGTCTCCATGCTCCGCGCGATGACTGCACGCCCGTGGACCACGAGGGGTAATGGTATAGTGACCGCGTTCCCGCCCCTCGATAACTGGCAGTCCCTATGCCGACACACACCTCCACATCGCGCATGCGCCGCCACACGCGACCGCTCGAACGAGCGGTCGTCTTCGCCGTGGTCTGGTGGGTGGTCGCCGAGGCCGATCCGGAAGGCTGGGTGTTCGGCATTCCATTCGTGGGGCTGGCGACGGTCGCCTCGCTCAAGCTCACCCCTACACGCTCCTGGCGGATCCGGCCTGCAGGCGCGCTCAGGTATGCGTGGTACTTCGTCCACCAGTCGGTCATGGGCGGCATCGACGTCGCGTTGCGTGCCATCAAGCCCTCGATGCCGATCGATCCGATGATCTTCCGCTATCGCATGCGGCTGGTCCCCGAGCATGCCCGGGTGCTCTTCGCGGACACGGTCAGCCTGCTTCCGGGCACGCTCAGCACCGGGTTCGAGGGCGACTCGATGACACTCCACGTGCTCGACCGCGAACTCCCGGTCGAGCAGAGTCTGCGTGACGTCGAGCGGCGTGTTGCGGACCTCTTCGGCCTCACGCTCTCGGCCGAGGGCGGCAACCTTCTTGCGTGCGAGAACATCACCGGAGGTGAGTGTCGGTGAAGGTCGTGCTTGTCGGTTTCGCAAGCGTGTTGATGCTGACGGTCATAGCCGGGCTCATCCGGGTCGAGCGCGGCCCGAACCCCGCGGACCGCATGCTCGCGGCGCAGCTCTTCGGCACCACCGGTGTGGCCATCCTGCTTCTGCTCGCTGAAGCGATGGAGATTCCCGCGCTGCGCGACGTGGCGCTTGTCTTCGCACTCCTGGCGGCGATGGCCGCGGTCGCGTTCGTGAAGCGAGCGTGGCATCCGGGCCCTCACGAGAAGGGGGAGTCGTCGTGACCGAGTGGATATCGCTTGCCCTCATCGCGGTCGGCGCGTTCTTCTTCCTGGCGGGCTCGACGGGCGTGCTGCGCTTCCCCGATGTCTACACCCGCCTTCATGCACTGACCAAGGCCGATAACCTCGGACTCGGTTTCGTGGTCCTCGGCCTGGCGCTGCGGGCCGACTCGGTGGTGGTCGTGCTCAAGATGCTTCTGATCTGGGCTCTCGTCATCGTGGCCGGGGCCACAGCGAGTCACCTCGTGGCCGAGGCTGCGCGTACGTCGAACGTTGCTCCCTGGAGGAAGCGCTCATGACGTCATCCGGGTGGTTCTTCGACATCCTGCTCGTGGCGACGCTCGTCTGGCTCGCCGTTCGCGCACTTGCCGAGGTGAAGCTCTTTAAGTCTGTCGTGCTCTTCATCGCGTTCGGCCTGCTCGTGGCGCTTGCGTGGGTCCGTCTGTCGGCCCCCGACATCGCGCTTGCCGAGGCGGCGATCGGTGCGGGTATCACCGGAGCACTGCTGCTCGATGCGGCGGGCCACATGCGCGGCAGAGCAGAGCCGTATCCTGCTTCGCCCGACGCCGAGGGAGCGTCCGGGGGCGATACCGATGGGTAAGGTCACCGCCAAGAGCCCCATCGCGGTCCGCGTGGCCGCGCTTGCGATCTGCGCCGGCGTCGGCGCGCTTCTCGCACGCGCCGTGCTCGCAATCCCCGAGACCGAGCCGGGTCTCGCCCCGCTGGTTGATGCAAACCTCGCGGTCAGCGGTGTTAAGAACGCGGTGACCGCCGTGCTCCTGAACTTTCGCGGTTACGACACCCTGCTCGAGATCGCGGTGCTGGTGCTCGCCACAATCGGCGTGCTCTCTCTCAGTGTTACGCAGACCGGGACCTGGGACCCGATTGCGGCCCAGGCCGACCCCGTGCTCTCGGCGCTCGCGCGCTTCCTCGCCCCCGTGATGATTCTCGTCTCGGGCTACTTGCTGTGGGCTGGCGAGCATGCTCCGGGAGGCGCGTTCCAGGCGGGCTCGGTGCTGGGTGCGGCCGGAGTGCTGCTTGCGCTCTCGGGCTACGCGCGCCCCATATGGGTGAGCCGGTTCGCCCTGCGGGCGGCCATAAGCGTCGGCTTCGTCGTCTTCCTGGCGACCGCAATCGGCGAGATGCTTGCCGGAGGTCTTCTGCTGGAGTACCCGGCCGATCTCGCCAAGACGCTCATGCTCGTGGTCGAGACATGGCTCACGGTCTCGATCGGCGCCATCCTCATCAGCCTCTTCATCGCCTCGGCGTCCCCGGCCGAGGAGCTGCGCCGTCGCTCGGGAGGTGGCGAGTGAGCCAGACCGACCTCTATACACTGGTCGGCTCGGCGCTCTTCGTCATCGGGCTGTACGCGCTTATGACCCGACCGCACCTGCTGCACAAAGTGCTTGCGCTCAACATCTCCAGCTCAGGTGTCTTCTTCGTGCTCGTCGGCATCGCCCGGCGGGTCGGCGGACCAGTGCCTGACCCGTTGCCACACGCCATGGTGCTGACCGGCATCGTCGTCACGGTGAGCTCGACAGCGTTCGCGCTCGCGCTCGCCAAACGCATCTACACCGAGACCGGCACCGCTGCGCTCGATGCGGCTGATGTCGACGTTGGGGAGAGTCTCGGTGGCTGAGTGGATCGCGCGGCAGCTGCCCGCTCTCGTCGTCCTCGTTCCTTTCACCGCCGCGCCCCTGGCGTACCTGCTAGGTACCGGATTCGGACGCCAGATCGCACTCATCTCAGCGCTGCTTTCCCAGCCGCTTGCGATTCTGCTCGCGGTGACCGTCGTGCGTGAAGGCGAGCTGCGCTACGAGGTGGGTGGCTGGGGCGGACCGCTGGGCATCGATCTCGTCGTCGACGGCTTCACCGCGGTGATGGTGCTGGTCACCACGGTGGTCGGCTTGTTCGTCACGGTGTACGCGCTCGGCTATTTCGGTAACCGCGAGCGCTATCGGTTCTTCTGGCCGCTGTGGCTCTTTCTCTGGGGCTCGTTGCACGCGCTCTTCCTTTCCGGCGACATCTTCAACCTCTACGTGTGCCTCGAGCTTGTGAGCATGTCAGCCGTCGCGCTGGTGGGACTGACCCTGCGTCGCGAGGCGCTTGTTGCTGCGATGCGCTACATGCTCGCCGCGATCCTCGGCTCGCTCTTCTACCTGCTCGGCGTGGCGCTCATCTACGGGGCATTCGGCAGCGTGGACATGCAGACGCTTCGGGAGGTCGTTCGATCGGACACGACCGGTCAGGCCGCGCTGGCGCTCATGACGGTAGGGCTCGTGCTCAAGACCGCGCTCTTCCCGCTTCACTTCTGGTTGCCTCCGGCCCACTCCAACGCGCCCTCGCCGGTGAGCGCGGTGCTCTCGGCGCTGGTCGTGAAGGGTTCCTTCTACATCCTTGTGCGGCTGTGGGTCGACGTCGCCGAGCCGATGGCCTTCCCGGGGGTTTCGACGGTGCTCGGTGTCCTCGGCTCGACAGCCATCATCTGGGGCTCTATCCAGGCGTTTCGTCAGCAACGCCTCAAGATGCTCGTCGCGTACTCGACGGTGGCCCAGATCGGCTACCTCTTCCTGCTCTTCCCGCTCGTGACGGGGGGAGGGCAGGCTGCGGCGGACGCATGGATGGGTGGCATCTTCCACGCGGTCTCCCATGCACTTGCCAAGTCTGCGATGTTTCTCGCAGCGGGTACTGTGCTCGCGCGCTTCGGGCACGATCGCATCGACGGCCTTGGCGGGCTCTCGCGACGCGCGCCGGTGACGGCGATGGCGTTCGGCCTTGCCGGCGTGACGATGATGGGGCTCCCGCCAAGCGGTGGGTTCGTCGCCAAGTGGCAGATGATCCGCGCGTCGATCGAGTCGGGCGAGTGGTGGTGGGCCGCGGTGGTTGTCACTGGCGGCTTACTTGCCGCCGCGTACGTCTTCCGGGTGGTGGGGCCGTTCTTCGGCCGTGAGGTTGACGATCTGGACGATGCGGATCTGAACGCAGGCCCGTCTCCGTGGACGATGGAGAGCGCAGCGCTCGTGCTCGCGATCGGCGCGCTCGTCCTCGGCATCGTCGGCCAGCCGCTGCTCGACCTCATCATGGTGAGCGCTCCGGCCCTGGTGGCGGGGGTGACGCCGTGACCTGGGAGACGACAGCGCTTGTCATTGCTGTGACGGCGCCCTTCGTCACCGCCGTGCTCATTTTCGCGCTCGGTGAGCGGCGTGACGCCGCGCGGTCCGGTGTCAACCTGGCCGGCGCCGCACTGACCGTCGCAGCAGTCGTGACTGCCGCGGGAGCAGCGGTCGCGGGCGCTCCGGATGCGTATCCGACCGCCGGGATCGCGCTGCTCGACATAGGGTTCGGCCTCAGGGCCGACCTCCTCGGTGTTCTCTTCGCGGTTATCGCAGGCGTACTCTGGCTGATTACGACTGTGTACGCGATTGGCTACATGTCTCGTGCGAGCGACCGCGCGCGATTCTTCGGGTTCTTCTCGGTGTGTGTAGGTTCCGCCATCGGCATCGCGCTCTCGGCCAACCTGCTCACCTTCTTCATCTTCTACGAGACCCTCACGCTTGCCACCTATCCGCTTGTCGTCCATTCGGGCACGCCCGCCGCGCTCAAGGGGGGGCGCACGTACCTGACATACGCGCTGCCTGCAGGCGGGGCACTTGCGGTGGGCGTCGTGTGGCTGAATCTGCTGACGGGGCCGGTGGAGTTCGCAGCGGGCGGGTCTCTCGACCCCGCGCTTGCCACCACGCACCCGGGCTCGCTCGTGGCGATCTTCGCGCTTCTCATGCTTGGGCTCGGCGTGAAGGCCGCGCTCTTTCCCCTGCATGGGTGGCTTCCGGCGGCGATGGTGGCCCCCGCGCCCGTCAGCGCGCTCCTGCACGCGGTCGCGGTCGTGAAGGCGGGTGTCTTCGGGATCGCACGGGTCGTGCTCGAGGTCTACGGGCCACTGGGCCCGGAGCTCGGCGTGACGCAGGCGCTCGCGGTAGTAGCCGGATTCACTATCATCTTCGGCTCCGTGCGTGCGCTCGCGCAGGATGATTTCAAGAAACGATTGGCGTTCTCGACAGTAGCCCAGCTTTCCTACATCACGCTCGGGGTGGCGCTCGCGAGCCCGATCGCGGTGGCGGGCGGCATCGCGCACCTCGCGCACCACGCCGCGATGAAGATTACGATGTTCTTCACAGCAGGCGCCGTGGCCGAGGAGGTCAAGGCGTACCGCGTGAGCGAGTTCGACGGTCTCGGGCGGCGCATGCCACTAACGATGGCTGCCTTCTCGCTGGCGGCTATCGGCATCGTCGGCGTGCCCCCCGTGGCAGGCTTCACGAGCAAATGGCTGCTCGGAATCGGCTCCATCGACGCCGGCAGCGGCTGGGTCATCGCCGTGCTCGGCATAAGCAGCGTGCTCAATGCGGCGTACTTCTTCCCGATCATCCACCGGGCATGGTTCCGCACGCCGAAGCCTGAGTGGGCGCACGGGCCCGCGGCCGGAAGGCCCGAGGGCGACATGCGGATGATCGTGCCGCTCGTGATCACGGCAGCCATCGGGCTGGCCATGGGTGTGTTTGCGGGCATGGATCTCTCGCCGGCCTCCTGGGCGCAGACCATCGCCGGATGGGAGTTCCCATGGTGACGATCCTGCCCGCCTGGATGGCTCTTGCCGCCGCCCTCGTGCCGCTGCTCGTCGCGGCAGGATGCGCGCTCCCGGCAACGCGGGATGTCGCCCGGCGGATGCTGGTGTTCGCCGCACTGCCGGCGCTCGCGGCGGCCGTGCTCGTGCCCGACGGTACCTCACAGATCGACTGGCTCTTTGTCGGCACGCTGGTCGACTTCGACGCGACGGGCCGTGCGTTCCTCGCGCTTTCCGGCGTGATCTGGACCGCGGCCGCGCTCTACGCCGCCGCCCACCCGCCTCAGCGTCCGACGTGGTTCTCGGGGTGGTTCGCGCTCGCAATGGCGGGCAACCTGGCGCTCTGCTGTGTCACCGATCCGGCCTCCTTCTACACCTTCTTCGCGATGATGGCCCTTCCCGCCTACGCGCTCGTCGCACACGAAGGGGACCGCAGCGCGGGCCGTGCGTACATGGCGTTCACGGTCGTCGGCGAGGCGCTGCTTGTGTGCGGGTTCTTCGTCGTGGGCGCGGCCGCGTTCGGCATCGAGCTGGGTCCTGTGCTCGGGTCTGTCGGCATCGGACTCCTGCTTGCCGCCTTCGGCATCAAGATCGGGGCTTTCGGCCTGCATGGGTGGATGCCCGTGAGCTACGCGGCGGCTCCGACGGCCGCCGCCGCTGCACTCGCCGGCTCGATGAGCAAGGCTGGTGTCCTCGGCCTGCTGCGCTTCCTTCCCGGCGGAGAGCGTGAGGGAGTCGCGTTCGGTGCTGTCGTGATGGCTTTCGGCGTTGCTGCGGCTTTCTACGGTGCGATTGTCGGCGTCATGCAGACCAAGCCGAAGGTCGTGCTCGCGTACTCGAGCATCAGCCAGTTCGGACTTATCACCATCGCTCTCGGAGCGGGGCTCGCTGAGCCGGTCGTGTGGCTGCTCGCCGTCACCGCGGCGACCGTCTACGCGGTTCATCACGGGCTCGCGAAAGCGGCACTCTTCATCGGCGAAGACATCGCTGCGCGCACGACGCGCCGCTGGCCTGCCGTCGTCGGGCTCGCTCTCCCGGCGGTCGCCCTCGCAGGCGCACCGCTGACGAGCGGGGCCGTGGCCAAGCTCGTTCTCAAGGAGGCCACGGGTCTCGCACCGGGAGCATGGCACGGTGCCCTGGAGACACTTCTGCCCGTGACGGCGGTCGGGACGACGCTGCTCATGGCCCGCTTCCTGTATCTGGTCGCGACCCGTAAAGCACCAGACGCGCCCGGCACGCGCGCCACGGCTCCGGGCATGCTCGGAGCCGGCTCGTGGATGCTCCTTCTGGCAGCCGTGACCGCAACGCTCTGGGTGTGGCCGTCCGCGGACGCGCGCTATGCGGTGGAGAAGTCACTCACTGCTCACTACCTCTGGCTGGCGGTGTGGCCGATTCTGCTCGGCTGCATCGCTGCAGTAGCCGTTTGGGCCGCAGGCACGATGACTCGCCGGTTCGCGGGCGCGATACCACCTGCCGACATGTACGCGCCGGTCCTCCGGTTGGCTGACGGCGCAGCTGAGCGCCGAGACCGGAGTGTGCGAGAGACGCCGGCCCCGCAGGCCGTTCCCACTCCCGTGGCCGGGCGCGCGGGATCAGCGCTGCTCGATCGCGCCGGTGTGTTCGAGATCGGGTTCCTGGCATGGGCGACCGCAGCTTCCGCAGCCGGGGCGCTCACCGTACTCCTGCTGCTGCTGGCCGCACGGGGCTAATCGGGGAGCGGGTCCGTCACCCGCGGTCGTGCAACTCGCGTGCGGCATCCCGGCCGACCCACCGCACGCTGTGCACGTCGGACCCGGCAAGCTCGAGCGCGAGTGCGAGCGTGGCGATCAGCACGAATCCCGCGCGTTTGACGAACTCCTCGTCCCGTCGGGTCCATTCGTGGGCAAGGTCCCAGGCGAACGGGGTGTGGCGAAGCAGGTTCATGCAAAGCTGGTCGCAGACATCCCACGAGTCCACCTCCTGCGCCCATGCGAGCGCTTGGTCCTGCGTGACCGATTCTGGATCCTCGGCGATGGTGGCAAGGATGCGCGCCTCATGGATCTCGCTCTGCCACAGGCAGGTCGCAAGATCGTGTCGCCAGACGCCGTCACGGCGGTGTTCACGGAGCGCCTCGCGACCGAGCGCACGAACGTCACGCATCGTCACGCCGAGAGTCCCGGTGCTCGAGATCCCGAAACGCGCCATGCCTTCGACATTCGCCGGATCGGCCTGCTCACGCAGCCGTTCGATGAGCTCCTTGCATGCGTCGTGACCCTTCACGAGGCCTCCGTCTCGTGTATCGTCGGTGGGGTCGGGAATGAATGTACCCGAAAGGTCGGCCATGTCCGGCCGCACGCACCACGCCCGCCGAGGAGGATGCATGACCACGCTCTCGCTCCCTGACGCCCCCGTAGACCGGTGGCTCGAGGCTGCACGCGAACGCCGCTCCCGGCGTTCTTTCGATGGGTCGAAGGTGAGCGAAGAGCACCTAGCCGCGCTCCACGAGTCATGCGAGCGGCTGCGTCCGTCACCCGGTGCGCGCGCCGCGCTGGCGCGTTCGGTCTCCGAGGAGCTGTTCCGGGGGATTGTGGGCTCATACGGGCGAATCACCGGGGCCTCGTCAGCACTGCTCTTCGTCGGTAGCGCCGACTCTCCTCAGGCGAGTACCTCCGCCGGATACACCGGTGAAGCACTCATACTCGAGGCGACCGCGCTCGGGCTCGGAACATGCTGGGTCGGCGGCATGTTCGACGGGAGCCTCGCGCGCAAGATGGCCGGCGCCACCGGCGACGAGAAGGTGTTCTCGGTGTCTCCCCTCGGACTACCCATGCACAAAGTGACAACCACCGAGCGCTTCGTCTACGGGATGAAGAAGCCCAAGTCGCGCAAATCAGTCGAGCACATCGCTCCGAACCTGCACGACAGAGATTGGCCGACCTGGGCGAGACCGGGGGCCGAAGCAGCCAGGATCGCACCCTCCGCGCACAACCGTCAGCCGTGGCGTTTCCGTGCCGACGGCGGTGCCATCGTGGTCTCCTTTGATGGGCCCGAAACACCGATCGTGTCCAAGCGTCTCGACTGCGGTATCGCCATGCTCCACTTCGAGCTCGCGGTCCGCGCTGCCGGCGCATCCGGTTCGTGGGAGCTGCTCGAGCACCGGGCCGATGTTGCGCGCTTCACGCTCGGCTGAAGCCGGAGGTCACGTGGACGAGCATTCCTGGCGTCGCGAGCCGTCGACGTGGGTGGCCATCATCGTGGCGCTGCTGTTCTGGGCATCGGCGTTCGCGGGTATCCGTGCCGGGCTCGAGTCGTACGGTCCCGGACAGGTGGCGCTGCTGCGTTTCGGGACCGCGTCGGCTGTGTTCCTTGTGTGGGCCACGGTCATCCGCATGCGTCTTCCCGATGCGCGGGACATCCCCCGCATCGCGCTCGCCGGCCTGCTCGGCATCACCGTCTACCATGTCGCGCTCAACTATGGGGAGGTGACGGTGACTGCCGGAGCGGCGAGTCTCATCATCTCCGCAAGCCCCATCATCACCGCGCTACTCTCCACGGTGTTCATCGGCGAACGCCTGAGCGTGTGGGGATGGATCGGCATCGTCGTGTCGTTCGCCGGTGTCGCGCTCATCTCTCTCGGTGAGGGGGGCGGCCTTACCTTCGAACCGGGTGCGGCGCTCGTGTTCGTCTCTGCGGTTGCCACCTCGGTGTACTTCATCGTGTCGAAGCGGCCGCTGCGTCGATACAGCGCACTCGAGTTCACATCATATGCCATCTGGGCGGGAACCGTGCCCATGTTCGTGTTCGCGCCCGGGCTCATCACCCAGATGGCCGAGGCCACTCCTGCCGCTACCTGGGCGGTTGTCTACCTGGGTGTCTTTCCCGGTGCAGTGGCGTATGCGTTGTGGTCCTACGCGCTCTCGCGGATGCCGGCCACGTCACTCTCGACGTTTCTGTACTTCCAGCCAGTGAATGCGATCGCCATCGCGTGGCTGTGGCTCGGTGAGGTGCCCGCCCTGCTCGCGCTCGTAGGTGGCGTGATCTCGCTCGCGGGTGTGGCCGTTGTCAACACGCGGGGGTCGGCCCGGGATTGAGCGCGGCTGGTTCTCATCGCCGTGGCTACGCCGAAGAGTCACCCCCTGGCGACTGCGAGCACGATCACCGAGACGATTGCCACTAGCACCTGGACCAGTATGCCTGGCAACGGGGGAGCCGAGCCGTGCGGGAACCCGCTCCAGTGGCTCGGGAAGAGGCGGATCCGTTTCTTTGAGGGCCAGAGCGCATTGAGGATGTCTATGTCGGGCAGGGCCGAGACGGCCCCAGCCATCACGACGGTCCATTCGAACCCCCCGACGAGCCGTGCCCCCACCAGCACGGCAAGTGCCCCAGCGACGTCGGCGACGGCCCACAGCGCGCTCCGGTCGGTCCGTACGTAGTCCCAGTGCGGCACGAGGTCGAGGACGATGTGGAACAGCAGGGCGGCCGCGACGATCGCCCACCAGCTAACTCCGCGGCCGCCAAGCACAATGCCGAGCGCCATGCCCGACAGCGTGTGCGTGATAACCCACATGGTCGCCGCCTACGGTCGAGTGAGGGTCACGCGAAGCCGCCACGCCCCGAGTGCGTACATCACGATAGCGAAGGCGAAGAGAACGGCGAGCTCCGGCACGATGCCGGCGATGGTGCCCCCGTGAAGGATGAGCTTCTCGAACGCCTCAACCCCCCAGGCGTGCGGGGTGATGTGCGCGATGCGGTAGAGCGTCGGGGAGAAGATCTCCATGACCGAGAGGGGTACCATAGCGCCCCCGAATGCGCCGAGCCCGATGCCGAGTACGACGCCGATGCCACCGGCTTGCTGTTCGTTGCGCAGCACCGAACCCATGAGCATGGCCGTTCCCGAAGCGCCGAGGGCAAAGGCGATGAACACCGCGGTCGCGCCGAGCGGGTCGCCCCAGTTCACGCCGAACACGAGCGCCGAGCCCAGCATGATGAAGAGTCCTTGCACCAGGGCGACCCCGAACCTTCCGAGCGCCTCGCCGAGCAGTATCGTGCGCACCGGGGTAGGGGTGGCGAGCATCCGGGTGGTCACCCCGAGCCTTCGGGACTCGATGAGCGCAGTGGAACCGGTCATCGATGTCAGGAACACGAAGAGCAGGAGCTGCGAGTAGGCACCGAGTTCGAAGCGCCCCATCCGCTCGAAGGGGGATACCTCGCCGACGGCCTCGGTGCGAACCGAGAGGCCGTTGGTCTCTGCGGCGACATCCTCTGCGGTCTCAAGCGCATCCGAATACGACACATCTGCATACTCCTTGGCGAGCGCGGCGGCTCTCAGCAGCGAGCCCTGCTCGACCACGAGCGATTCGACCGCATTGCGCAGCGCTTGTGCCGAGGGATCCGGGCGGGCTATGAACTCCACAACGGCGTCATCACCGCCGCGGAGCGTTCCGTCGTACCTGGCGGGAACGATGACGGCCGCTTCGAGCCGGCCGCGCTCGACCGCGAGCACGAGCTCATCACGGTCGTCCCACTCGGACACCACGACCGCGTCGATTTCCGAGACTCTCCCAACCAGATTCCTGCCGAGTGGCCCGGAGTCGGCCGACAGCACGCCCACGCGTGTATCGAAGCTGCCCCCGAATGCCGCGCCCAGCACGAGGATGAGCATCATCGGCATCAGGAACACGAAGAAGATGTTGGATCGGTCGCGCACGAGACGACGCACGGCCGTGGCGGCGATGACGAGCGCCTTCATCGCTCCACCGCCTTTCGCATGAAGGGCCAGGCGACGACACCGGTCACGATGCCGAACACCAGCAAGGCCGCGACGGACGGGCAGACCGCCACAACGTCGCCGGCTTGCAGGTCGGCAAGGCCCCGGAGGAACCAGGCATGTGGCGTGATGAGGCTGAGTCGGTCGAGCCACCCGCCGACCTGGGATACCGAGAAGAAGGTGCCACCGAGGAAGGCAAGTACGAGTGAGATGATCGCCTGGAAGTTCTCCGCCTGCGCCTGCGTCCTCGCGGTCGACGCGACTACGCCGAGGATTCCCATGGCCGAGATGACCACGGCGACGACGAGGAGTGCGACGCCCAGCGGATTGCCCCAATCGGCATCGAGCAGCAGCGTGGTCGCCACCACGAGCACCGTCATGCTCACGATGCCGAGCACGAACGAAGTGATCGCTTTGCCGAGGATGATAGATCGCCGGTCGATCGGAGCTGCGAGCAGGCGGTACAGCGTGCCGACCTTGCGCTCCTCGAGCAGCCCGCTCACACCGAATGAGACCGTGAAGAAGAGGAAGAACACGGACATGCCGGCCGCCAGATAGGTCGTCTGCTTCAGCTGGCGTGTGTCGGCGCTGATGTCTGCGACGGTGACCGGCAACTGCGTGTGGGTAGCCGCATCGGCAAGCGCTGCGACCGACTCGGGGTCCGCCGCCGCGCCGTGGGCGAGCGCGGTGCGGACGGCGACCTCCACCGCTCCCACCTCGGCCGCGAAGCCCTGTGCCACCGAGTACGCGACCTGCGAGGCAAGCTGTGTGCCCGCCCCGCCTATGACGGTGATCTCGCCACCTGCGCCTGCCAGCAAGCCTTCTGAGAGTCCGGCCGGGATGAGGAACGCCGCGCTCGCCTGTTCGCCCTCGCCCTGGCCGAACGCATCCGAGCCGCGGGCCACCTGGTCCTCGGCCTCCTCAGCCGAGCCGACTTCGACGATGGTCGCGATTCCCTCGTCCTCCAGGCCCTCTAGCACCTCGAGGAACGCCGTGGCGATTGGGCCGTCGTCCTCGTTCACGACAGCGTAGGTTGCGTGGAACATCGCGCTCTCGATCGGTCCGAAGACGAAACTGAAGATGAACGCGAGACCGAGCGGGGCCAGGATGCCGTAGATGAACACCGAGCGGTCCCGCACACGCTCCTTGAGGTCCTTACTTGCGATGAGTAGTGCTGTCCGCATGGTCTCAGTCCCGGAACGCGCGGCCGGTGAGGTGCAGGAAGACTGCTTCAAGGTTGGGCTCGTCGACATCGACGCTCGTGACCGTCGCACCCGCCGCGGTCACCGCCGCGAGCAGCTCCGTGAGCGCGTCGCCCGCGCCGTCGACAATGAGGTCGAGCCCGTCCTCCCGGGTGTCGGCCTTCTTGACGTGTGGTAGCGTTTCGAGCGCCCGGACCGAGCCCTCGAGGTCGCCCGTCGCCGCCAGCCGCACACGGTCGTGCTGTCCCACGAGCTCGACGAGCTCACGACGCGTGCCCTCGGCAACTATCTTGCCGTGATCGATGATGCCGATGCGGTCGCAGAGGCGTTCGGCCTCCTCCATGTAGTGGGTCGTGTAGAGGACCGCCATGCCCTCGCTGCCCAGGTTCTCCACGCTCTCGAGGATGGCGTTGCGGCTCTGCGGGTCGACGCCGACCGTCGGCTCGTCGAGGACGAGGAGGCGCGGGCCGTGGAGCAAGCCGACCCCGATGTTGAGACGCCGCTTCATGCCACCGGAGAACTGGTCGGACCGGTCCCGTGCGCGATCGACCAGGCCGATGAGTTCGAGCACGCGGTCGACGCGCTCCATCAGGTCGGAGCCGGACAGACCGTAGAGGCGGCCGAAGAAAGTGAGGTTCTCCCGCGCGCTGAGATCGGGGTAGATGGCGATGTCCTGCGGCACGTAGCCGATTTCGCGCTTGAGCCCGATACTGCGGGTCGTCAGAGGGGCGCCGAGGACGTGCACCTCTCCTGCATCGCGCTCGAGCAGGCCGCAGATCATCGAGATCGTCGTGGTCTTGCCCGCGCCGTTCGGTCCGAGCAGGCCGTACGTCTCGCCTGCCGCGATCTCGAATCCGACCCCG
>JACUUN010000031.1 GCA_014859265.1 Coriobacteriia bacterium | reverse complement strand
CGCCTCGTCCGAATGCGGCGGCCAGACCGGCCACCGTGGACGAGTGTCATATACGAGCCTGATGCTCGATGTTGCTGGTACCGAAGTTCGCAACGATCTTGCGGTAGAGGTCGCACTGGTCGTTGTTCATGTGCGACGAGCCGAAGAATCCGACCTGCTTGGAGTTGTAACCGTTGGCCGCAGCAGGCGCCCCGCCGCCGAAATCGCGAGCAGTCACCATGGCGGCAGCCGCTTCGTCCAGAGCCTCCTGGAGATCCATCTTCGTCCAGTCCCCCGCACCGTTCGCGTCGGCGACCCGCTTGTAGGCGACGCCGTCGGTGAATGAGTCATCGTACGCGAACGTGTTGTTGACCGGATGCGGGCCTGCGAACGCGCCGAGGCGGCGCGGGTTGGTCACGAGCTGATAGCTGCCAGCACCCTTGGCGCAAAGCCCGCCCCTGTTCAAGGGGGAGTTATGGTCTCCGTAAACGTCCAATACGTTCCCGTCCGCATCTACGTCAACGAGCTGACCACAACTCGCCGAGCAGTACGGACAGGTGGTGTGGTAAGTCCCTGCGACTTCTGCGGCTGCAGCGCTTGACGGCTTGGCGGCGAACTCGAGACCCGCTGCTCCAACAGCAGCGGTTGCCGCGCTCGCCTGCAAGAACTGGCGCCGAGTCAGTTTCAGGTGCTTACCTCCATCCTTATCCAATTTGCCCATGCCTCTTCCCTCTCTGTCTTTTCGCGATCTCCCAATTGAGTCCGCGAATCGTTCATGCAGGTCCAGCGGACCCGCGGGTCACGTACTGCCGACGACCTCCTCTCCCGTGCTCTCATGGAAGGGACGAGAATACAAAAGGACCGGACACCACGAACGAGCGCTTGAGCGCCTGCGGTGACCGGTCTCTTCTCGTGTCTCGTCTCCCTTACCCCGTGTACCGATGAGACGGGTCCCATTTGCCGGGGAACCCGCCACCTCATCAGTCTCCTTTCCAAGGTCCCGAAGGACGGGAGGCGCCGCCGTTTCCCGCGACACCCTATCGGCTTCGGATCCCTGACCAGAGAACGGCTGTAGGCGTCCGGAGCTCGGAGACGATGTTCCTGTTGTCAGGACTCGTGAATCGTGCTGTTGACTCACGGGCCGGGCGATACGTTGTAACGATTGTTACAAAACAGTGTACACAGATTACTCCACCGCTCCAAGACGTGTCAACAGATATCCCGCGTCACGCCTCTCTACTGCTATTCCTCACCCGCTGGAGATGTCCTGACATCACTCACTCTTCCGCTCTGCGGTGTCGAGGAACTTCTCCGCAAAGAGCGTGCTGTCGTACGCGTCGACGCCAAGCGCGCGTGCCGCAACGGCAAGACCCGGGTCCTCCGTGCAGAGCGTCTTCGTGCGCTGAGCGATCGTGAGGATGAGGGCGGGCTCGCGCTCGATGCCGATCCTCTTCATGAGGTCGGTGAGGTCGGACTCGGAGTGGTGCTCGGCCGTGAGCATGCTCTCGAGATTGACGCCGCCCAGCTCGCGGCCACGGTACTTCTCGAAGTGCTCGGCGGGCACAATCCAGCGCCAACGCCTGCGGTTCGCCGCTTCCTCAAGCAGGTCAGCCGAGGCCATGGCGATCAGGAAGTCCTCGGTGACGGTGAAGCGGCGGCGGCGCAGAAGCAACAGCAGCGGCAGCAGGAGCAGCGGGCTCAAGCACAGGCCCCACTGGGTCGGCGTCTCGGGCGCACCCGGGATGACGGGCACCTGGTCGGGCCAGCCCCACACCTGGACCTGGTGGTTGAGGCGATCGGTGATGTAGATGCGGGGGCGCCGGTCCAGTGCGAGATCGTTCGCGTAGCGGAACTGGCCAGGGCCGATTCCCGAGCCGCCGAAGCCGGTGATACGCTCACCGGACGAATCATAGACGTCGGCCTGGTGCGCCAGCGCATCGGCCACGTAGAGGCGCTCCTGGTCGTCTACGCCGATGCCGCGGGGTATGCCCGAGGTACGGACGATCGAGTCGAACACGCCATCTTCGTCGAAGACCTGCACGCGCCGGTTGTTGCTGTCGGCCACGTAGATCTTGCCACTGCTCGCAGTGACGTCGTTCGGGAAGTAGAACGCGCCCGGCGTGTCCGAGATCTCCTCGACCTGCGCGAAGCGGCCGAACCTTCTGACTTCTGTGCCGTTCTCGTCGAAGATGATCACCTGGTGCAGGGCCACCCTGCCCACGTCGGTGACGAGCAGGTTGTCGTCTTCATCGACACCGAGACCGAGGGGGCCCCAGACCCGCGCCTCCTCGGCATCGGCGGGAGCGACCTTACGCAGGTACTCACCGTCGAGCGTGAACACGTAGACCGTGCGGTGACGCCGGTCGGAGACGAAAAGTTCGCCCTTGCCGTTGATGGTGAGGTAGACAGGGTTGCCGAGAGTCGTGTTCTCGCCATCAGCGATCTCGTTGAAGGAGAACAGGTAGTCGCCGTCAACTGTGTACACGCGCACCATGCGCGCGGAGGAATCGGTGACGTAGACCCGGTCGTCCTCGCTGACCGTCACTCCGAGCGGACGCGTAAGCGCGTTCTCGCCTTCGGGCCCCGAGATGGAGTAGAGATACCGTGGCGGCTCGATGGCGTCACCCAGCCGGCCCAATCCCGGTACCGGAAGCCGGCGGTTCACGCTGAAGTAGTAGATGGAGTAGAGGACCAGCGCCAACAGGGCGAGCAGCAGCCCGAGAACGAGCCACTTGCGCCATGGCGTTCGGCCGGTATCGGCCCGGCCGAACGGCGTGCTGTCGGTGTGCGTCTCCTGTGGCATCGGGGCTCCTCGTCACTCCTGGGTCTTGAGACGGTCAACCGCGGCAGCGGCGTCATCATCGTTGGGTGCCAGTTCCAGAACGCGGCGCCACGCCTCGAGAGCCGCATCCCGGTCGCCGGTGCGCTCGTAGAGCTCGGCCACGAACTGCGCGATCTCCACGTCATCAGGCTCGAGTGCCCGCGCGATGCGAGCTCCTGTCAGCGCTGCCTCGGCGTCGGAGCGCGCGAGATTCCGGGCCTCGGCCAGGCGCTCCTGCGCATCGGCCTCACGCTCAAGCTTCGCAAGCTCGTCGAGAGGCTCACTGTGTCCGGGCGGCGCGTACTCGGCTGAACTGCGGAAGTGCTCGGCGGCACCGGCCGCATCGCCCTCGGCGAGCAGCACAAGCCCAAGGTCGTAGTGTGCCTCGGGCATCCGCGGATCGAAGCGCAGCGCGTCCTCGAGGTGGCGGCGTTGATTCGTTGCCGAGCCGAGCTCCCGGGATGCGTAGGCGAGCATGTAATGGGTGTCCGCCGAGGTCCGTCGCATCCGGAGCGCCTCGGAGAGATACTGAACGGCCTCTTCGTACCGCTTCTGCTCGACGAGGGTCACGCCAAGCTGATAGAAGGCTCGCTCGAGACGCTGATCGAGAAGCGAGTACTCCCCGCCCGACAGCTCGTCGATTGCCGCCCGCCAGTACTCCTCGGCGGTGTCCCACTGCTTCTGGTACATGGAGATGAGCGCTAGGCCAGAAAGCGCATTGGGGTTGTCCGGCTCGATCTCGAGAGCAGCGTTGAACTGCTCCACCGCCTCACGAAGCCTGCCGTCGGCCGCAAACGCCTCGGCAAGCTGAAGCCGCAACCCGAGGTTTTGCGGGTCATCTGCGACCGCAGCGATGAGATTTTCGATCGCGCGCGAGGCCGGTTGCGCCCGGCGCTCCTGCAGTTGGAAGGCAACGATCGTGTACGCAAGATAGGCGAAGGCCAGGATGACGACGAGGAGGATGCCTTTGATGGCCGTGTCGAGCCAGCGTATGTCCGATGGGAGTCTCACGCACGCCTCACTTCTGGGCAGTTGTCGCGGTGGTGTCGTCCGCGGCTCAGATGTTCAGGTCAAGGTGGCACCGGCGGCAGAGCTGGGAGCCGGGCCACGGGGCGATCTCGATGTTGCTGTAGTCGATGTTACCGTGACAGTCATAACAGATACGCAAGTCGTGTGCCTGAGTTGAGAAACTGTGCGTCCCGAACTCACGGACGCGTGCCACGGTGAAGCCGACGTGACAGTCGTCGCAGATGTACGGCCGCCCGATCCGCTCCTCGACACCGAAGTGCACCGCGTGCTCGGCGAAGCCCATCTCCTTGATGTCGGTCGGCGGTTCGGTCGCCATCACAGGATGACAGTCTATGCAGTTCTCGGCGACCAGCTCAAGATCGCGAACCCCTTCGTGGTGGCACTCCTGGCACGAAGTGCGATCCTGGTGGCAGACCTTGCAGTCATCACGCGGATAGCTGTTCGCAGTATGGTCCGCCAGCCAGGCGGTCGGGTGTGGCATCGGCGTGAAATGACACCGGATGCAGGATACCGGCGTGTGACAAATCGAGCAGACACCCTGCCCGCCGAGGTAGATGCCACCGTGGTCCGCGATCCACTCGGCCTGCTGGTGGTCGGCGGGAATCACTTGCGCACTCATGGCGCCATCGGCAAGCTCGAGCTCACCGCGGTGACACTCCGAGCACAGGGTGGATGCGTGACACATGGCGCACTGGGGCAGGTCCTCGTTGGCCGGTCCCGCATGTTCCTCGGCGATGAACGCGGGGGTGTGATCCGCCGGTACGAGTTCGAACGCAGGCGGGTGACAGAGCAGGCACTCCTCGCTAGCGACCTCTCCTTGTACCGAGTGAATGAGGCTGTGGCACCGGTAGCACGAGATCATCGTGGGGATTTCGACCTGACCTGGCCGATGCGGGAAGGACTCGTGGCAGACCTCGCAATGGTAGTCGCGGCGAAGGTGGGTGTCGTGCGCGAAGATGAGGTCCGGCCACTCGCGGTCAATCACCGGGTGACAGAATATGCACTGACCCATCGAGGTCGGGCCTGTGGGATCGACCGTGATTGATGGCCGTGGTTCGGGTGCCGGAATCGCGGTCAGATAGATCGGTGGCACCCGAGGTGTGTCAACCGCAAGCTCGGTGTGGCACGCATCACAATCAGCACGGGGGTCGTGGCAGAGGATGCACCCGTTGGTGCCGCCCCGGACCGCCGCATCTGCGTGAGGCCGCTCGGCCCACGTCTCCGTGTGCCACTCCGGCCGTAGCTCGAAGATGGGCGTGTGACAGTAGTCGCACGAGCCGGTGGCCACAACGCCTTGGACGCCGTGTACGAGACCGTGGCAGGCAAAGCAGGTCACCATCGGCGGACTGTAGGTGTTGCCCGCCTCGTGGGCAGAGCGCACGTGGCAGGCGGTGCAGCCGACGACGAGATGGGTAGCGTGGCTGAAGACGAGCCCGGGCGAGCGCGACTCTGCGATGCGAGTGTGGCACACCGCACAGGTCGACGTTCTAACCTCGGCGGTGAGATCGATCCCGCCGGTCTGTTCACTCCCGATGCCGGATAGCGGGGCCCCCAAGGCGAAGACGGTCATCAAGACGATGACCGCCGCGCCCGCTACGAGTACCCTGCGCATACGCTGCATGCCGTGAGCCTACCCCCGGCCTCTCAGTGAACGCCACCATCGGATGATGGGATTCCCTTCCCTGGCCTCGTACCGACCGTGGATCAGATAGGAACTCCGCTCGATGAACGACTCGCCGGAGCCCCAGTGGCATCCAGGAGTGCCGCAGGTGTCAACGGCATTCGTGGGATAGACCATCGACTCGGGATCGGCCACAGCCAGCACCTCGTGAGCTCCATGACAGTCCCAGCAGGCAGGGGCGTCGGACGCACCACGTTTGTATGCACGCCCGTGATAGTAGTCGTCGTAGTTCTCCCACTCGACCGTATGGCAGATGGCGCACATCTGCTCGGAGTCGCGATGCAACCGGCGCCGGGCAGCCTCGGTGTCGAGACGCGCTATCGAGTGGCCTCCATGGCAGGAGCTGCAAGTCGCAGAGTTGTAGTCACCTTCGGCGATGAGTTCCCCGTGAAGGGATGCCGCCCATACCTTGGCGGCGTCGGAGTGCTCGTGGCAATCCGCACATGCGAGGCCCACGTTGATGTTCCACAAGGGAGTCCGATCGGCGCCATCGTGGTACTTGAAGTCGACGTGACACTCCACGCAAGTGGTATCGCGGTGCGCTGTGCGGTCGAGTCCGGTGACGTAGAGCGACCACACGGCGCCAGCGACGGTCTTGCCGAGATTGGGATCACCGTGGCAGGCGAGGCAGCCGTTCTCCACATCGTAGTTGTAGGGCTCGGAGGCCTGCCACTCCACGCCGACCTCGCGATGGCACTGGTCACAGTCCGCGCGCGCATGGCACATCATGCACCTCGTCCGCATCTCGGCCTCGGCGGGCGCGACGTGCGGCACCTCGGCCCAGTCAGCGACGTGGGACACCGGCCGCATCTCGGCCGCGAGGGCACCGTGACACTTCTCGCACTCGCCACCGGCGATCAGACCCATCGGCCCATGTCGGAGATCGTGGCAGTTCCAGCAGTCCTTCATCGTGGGCTTGATGGTGCCTACGGGGCTATGCGGGAACCGCGTGTGGCAGCTGCTGCACGCAAAGAGCATGTGTGTGGCGTGACGAAACTGCACCCTCGGATCGCTGCCCTCGGCAATCACGCTATGGCACACCTTGCAGGTCGCCGCATACACGGGCGCTCCCGTGTCCACAACGAGCGTCTCTCCATCCTGCGCGACTGCCAGTGTCGCAATCCCGAGGCCAAGCGCAGCGGTAAGAGCCAGCGCAAGGAGAATCGAGCCCATCCGTGCTCTGGTTGGATGGATCATCGCTGCCTACCCTTCATCTCCGGAACGGGCACCTTCTCGAGGAACCCCTGTCTAGCCACTGAACCAGCCAACGATAGTCAACCTGACTCTCTGAATGATGTTGAACAAGGGGTTTGCTTCAAGCAGTTCGCGCTGCTTGTGGACTATCTCCGCATAGGCCACGTAGTCCGTGTTCACGTCGTTGTGGCAGCCATCGCCACTCGTGCAGGTCTCGGTGATGCGACTTTCGTGCACCATGGAGCGACGATCGTCCGACGGCCTGATGTCGTGATAGCCGTGGCAGTCCCAACAGGCCGGCGCGTCGGATGCGCCGCGCTTGAATGCCCGTCCGTGATAGTAGTCATTGTAGTTGTCCCAGTAGTCCTCATGGCACCGGCCACAGACGTGCCAGCCGTTCTCGTGCAGACGCTGTCGCCCTTCAGGGTTGTCTACGAGTGCGACGATGTCGTGCGCGCCATGGCAATCGCCGCAGAGCGGCTTCTCATCCGCATCCGCGGACGCACCGTTCCCGACCACGATGCGATGGACGCCCTGGCCGTACTCGACGTACTGGTCCTGGTGGCAGTTCTTGCACGCCGTGCTCGCGGTGCGACGCCAGTCCTCACCCTCCTCGGCGTGCGGCAGGGTGAAGGCGAAGTCGAGATGGCAACCAGCACACTGGACCGTGGCGTGCGGCCCCGCCTCGAGCTGGATCGGGTCCACGTAGAAGCTCACGATCTCGCCCTGGCGCAGGCGGATCAGGTTCTCGTCGCCATGACAGACAAGACACCCTGCCTTGGCTGCGGTGGGCAGCGTGAAGTCGACGTCGTAACCAGCGATATCCGCGATGGTAGTCGCCACCGGCGCTTCCTGAGCGACTGCGGCCACGGGGACGAGCAGCATGCAGACAAGAGCGGCGAACAGGGCCGCCATGACCAGGCGGCGAGCCCTCATGAATGCTCGCCCGCCGATTCCGCCGGGGACGGCACGCCGTGTGGTGCGTGCTCCTCGTGCTCGTCGTGATCGTGACCGCCTCCCATGCCGAAGAAGTTCTGGAACGCCGGGAAGTCTTCGGTCATCGACAGGTAGGCGTGCACCGTGGTGAGGATGATGAACAGCCAGTTGATGGTGTAGTGGACCGTGCGGGCATACCAACCCGCGAGATCTGTCGCCCCCACGAGGACCCCGAGCCACCAGCCGACGAGCAGATCGCGGGGACTGTAACCGAAGATGAACGGAGCCGTGACGAGCGCGAATCCGGTGTAGGCCTGCAGGAGCATGAGCGGTGCGAAAAGGATATACGTCCCCTTCTGCATGACGTTGTACTTGCCGAGGTGCGGCTTGGACGGCTTCACGAAGATGTAGTAGAGGACGACCTTGGGCGCGGTGACGATGTCTTGGGTGGTGATGGCGAACTCACGCCAATCGCGCTGTCGGGCGAAGAACGCGTACCACAGGCGCCACAGCACGTTGATCGTGACGATGATCATGAAGACGTAGTGCACCCACCGCATCGCGGTACGTCCGCCGTCGAAGAACGGGAAGCGGATGTACATGCCCGAGATGCCGAGCGCGAACATAGAGAAGACGTGGGTGAAGTGCAGGAGCTTGGGGAGGAAGGGGACCGGCGGCCCTTCGTGATGGGGCCACTGCTTGCCGATGAACCGCTTCTTGACGCGCCCGGTCAGCACGTTGCCGATGAAGTGACCTGACAGACCAAGCACGACGACCACGTAAAGGCTAGTGAACACGACGTCCAGCCAGATGTTCAACTGGGTCAGGCTCATTATCGCCGACACCCCCTGCTCCCTGTCACGCACGGCGCAGAGACACTCACGCGCATGCTGTTCGGTCATCCCTCCCAGTGCGCACATGCGCCGCAACACACAACACACTCGACGCTACACAGGACGCCGAGTGTTGCAGGAAAGGCTCGTAACACCAGTTATATTAGACCAGAACGCCCATTCGGGGCAACCTCGACGCTCCCGGATACTCGCTTCTACCGGCACCTCTCTCATTCGCCGCTTGCGCTAAACGTCCTCTATCTCCCCCCGCGCAGCGACCGCGAGCTCGACCCGCTCGAGCAGGATCTCGGCACGTGCTGCATCGACCGGGTCGAGCCTCAGCGCGATGCCGCAAAGTGCTCCGCCGAGCGACTTCGGAGAGGGGATTGGCGTGACCGGCACGCCGAGGTCCTTGAGCAGCTGCTCGGCAGCGAGGGCCGCGTGCGTGGTCGTGAACCCGAACACGACGAAGGTACGCCGCTGGCGCCCGCTCATGAGGACACGATCTCCTGAAGTGCGCGGAGCGCGAGTTCGACGTGCTCTTCGGAGTTGCTCCATCCGACGCCGAAGCGGATCGCGCCGCAATCGATGGTGCCGATGGTCCTGTGCGCCCAGGGCGCGCAGTGCAGCCCTGCCCGCGCGGCGATGCCGTACGTGCGGTCCAGGGCGAAGGCTATCCGGTCGGCATCGACGCGGTCGTGAACAGCGCTCACGATGGGCACGCGCGGAACTCCGGGTGGCGGGCCGAGCACGTGGAACCCCTCGATCTCGAGGATGCCCTCGTGAAGGCGGCGTGTGAGCTCGGCCTCGCGGCGGCGCTGTTCCGGCCCCTCGGCGGCAACGAACGCGGCCGCCGCCCCGAGGCCGACGACGCCCGGTGTGTTGGCGGTCCCCGCCTCGTAGCGGTCGGGACGCTCCGGAGGCATGTCGGGCGACTCGGACCCTCCTCCGCCGGTGCCGCCCTCGATCTGGGTCTGAGCGTCGAGATCGGGTGCGAGATAGAGCAGCCCCACTCCCTGCGGCCCGAGCATCCCCTTGTGGCCCGAGGTCGCGTACGCATCTGCCCCCAGGGCGCTGATGTCGATGTCGAGGTGCCCCGCGCCCTGCGCGCCGTCCACGAGCATGAGTGCGCCATGCTCGTGAGCGATGTCGGCGAGGTCGCCGATGAGTTGGACGGTGCCCGTGAGGTTGGACGCGTGCTGACAGACGACAGCGCGGGCCGGTGCGGCGCGAACCTGCCGCTCGACGTCGTCGGGGTCGACGAGCCCGGTCGAATCCGCGTTGACGACCACGACCTCGACACCCAGGCGGGCCAGGTGCTCAAGCGGCCTGGCCACGGCGTTGTGCTCCATGGAGCCGACGACGACCCGGTCGCCGGGCTTGAGCACCCCTTTGAGCATGAGGTTGCATCCCGCGGTGCATCCTGGCTGGAAGAGCAGATCTCGTGAGTCGGGTACGCCGAGCAGCTCGGCACAGGTGCGTCGCGCCTCGAAGATGGCCCGGGATGCGTCGAGCGCCATGGCGTACGCGCCGCGCCCCGGATTACCGCCGAGGTCCGTCAGCGCACGCACAACGGCATCGACGACCTGCTGCGGCTTGGGCCACGAGGTCGCACCGTGGTCGAGGTAGGCAACGGGCCTGGGAGTGGGTCCGGGCACCCTAGTGCCCCCCTCCCGCCATCATGTCGACGGCATGCTCGAGCTGGCTGGCCACGAAGCCGAATGACTCCCGCGCAGCCTTCTCGCTGCCGGGGAGGTTGATGATCAGCGTGGCGCCGCGCACGCCCGCCGTTCCGCGCGAGAGCATAGCGCGGGGCGTGATGGCGAGGCTCTGTGCGCGGATGTAGTCGGCGATGCCCGGCGCCCGGCGGCCAGCCACTCGTTCGGTGACCTCCGGAGTGATGTCGCGCGGCCCGAACCCGGTTCCGCCGCAGGTGAGGACGACGTCGGCATTGACGGTGTCAGCCATTTCGATGAGCGCCTCGGCGATGCAGGACTCCTCGTCGGGACAGATGGTGTAGGCGACGACCTCCCAGCCACGCTCGCCCGCAAGCGCCCGGAGAGCGGCGCCGGCGGTGTCCTCGGCCTCCGAACGGGTGTCGGAGCAGGTGACGATACCCATCCTCAGCGGTCGGTCCATGCTACTCACACCTGTCGCAGGTTCCGTCACCGAGTGAGAGCACCTCGACAGCATCGCCCGCCGCAACCTCACCCGGCTCGCGGACGACGACGAAAATGCCCTCACGCGGCATGACGCAGTCGCCGGCCTGGTAGTAGATGGCACACTTCGTGTGGCAGACCTTGCCGATCTGGCTCACCTCGAGCAGCGCCTTCTCGCCCACCTTGAGCACCGTGCCGAGCGGCAGCGCAACGAGGTCGATGCCCTCGGTGGTGATGTTCTCGGCGAAATCTCCGGCACCGACGTCAAGCCCCTTGGCGACCATCGAGTCGATGGACTCCTGCGCGAGCAAGCTCACCTGGCGGTGCCAGTCGCCCGCATGTGCGTCGCCTTCGAAGCCCCGGTCGAACACGAGCGTGCCGCTCTCGCCGGGGGTCTTGCGGACGGTCTTCTTCTCGGAGAGGTTCACCGAGACCACCCGGCCGGGCCGGGGAAGTGTTTCGTTCTCGCCGCTCATTCGTCCTCCTCACGCGTCCAGCGGCCCGATGCGCCGCCGTCCTTCTCGAGCAGCATGACCTCGCCGAGAACCATGCCCCGGTCGACGGCCTTGCACATATCATACAGGGTGAGACCTGCGACGGAGGCCGCCGTGAGGGCCTCCATCTCGACCCCGGTGGGGCCGGTCGTCTCGCACGTCGCGGTGATGCGGACGGTCGCGTGACCGGTGCTGTCCGTGGGCACGGGCTCCAGTTCCACGCTGGCGTGCGTGAGCGCGATCGGGTGGCACATCGGGACGAGTTCACTCGTGCGCTTAGACGCCATGATGCCTGCGATGCGCGCGGTCGCGAACACGTCTCCTTTGGGAGCGCGTCCCTCGACGATCATGCCGAGCGTCTCCGGACGCATGGTGACGAGCGCCGAGGCGACCGCTCTGCGGCGTGTGCCGGGCTTGCCTCCCACGTCGACCATTCGGACCTCGCCGCGCTCGTCGAGGTGGGTCAGGCGCTCGTGGCGCCCGGCGGTATTGTCCGCGGCGGCCATACCTGGTCACCCTCCTATCTGGGACATGCCGCGCGTGGTGCCCACGCGCATGCTGTGACTCTCGGGTTTGGTGGCGAGCGCCGTCCTGATGACCTCGCGAACGTCCTCGTCGGTGCCTTCACGCAGTACCGTCCGCACATCGATCTCCTCGTCGGAGAAGAGACAGGCGCGCAGGCGTCCGTCAGCTGTCAGCCGCAGACGGTTGCACTCGCCACAGAAGTGGTGCGAGAGCGGCGTGATGACGCCCACCGTCCCTTCGGCACCCGGGTAGCGGTAGTAGCGCGCAGGACCCCATCCGCCCGGGGCGGCCGCCCGCTTCACGGGCTCGGGCGCGCCGATGCCGGCAGCGGTGCCCTCGGCAGCGAGCCGCTCGAGGATCTCGTCGGCCGGCACGTGGTCCGCATGGGTCCAGCCCTCGCCCGCGGGCTCACACTCGCCCTCGCCGACGCCGCCGATCGGCATGTACTCGATGAAGCGAACGTGCACCGGGCGGTCGAGCGTCATGCGCGCGAAGTCGAGGAGGTCCTGTTTGAGGCTGCGCACGACCACGGCGTTCACCTTGATTGGTCCCATCCCGGCCTCGAATGCCGCGTCGAGCCCGCCAAGCGCGTCGGCGAGCTTCCCTCCGCGGGTTACTCGCTCGAACGCCGCCGCGTCGAGCGAGTCGATCGAGATGTTGACACGGGTGAGCCCCGCCTCGACCAACGGTACAGCGTAGCGCTCGAGCAGCGTGCCATTGGTGGTGAGCGCAATCGCTTCAAGACCGGTAAGCGCCTTGAGGCGCCGAACGTGGCTGACCACACCCTTGCGCACGAGCGGCTCGCCGCCGGTCAGCCGGATCTTCGAGATGCCCTCGCCCACCGCAGCTGCCGCGAAGCGCTCGATCTCCTCGAGTGTGAGGATCTCGTCGTGCGGCTTCCACGCCACGCCGTTGGCCGGCATGCAGTAGATGCACCGCAGGTTGCAGCGGTCGGTGAGGCTGATGCGCAGGTAGTCGATGCGTCGGCCGTACGAGTCGGTCGCCATCACACTTCACCACCCTCGGAGCGCGA
The DNA here is from genome assembly GCA_014859265.1 of Coriobacteriia bacterium. Taxonomy (GTDB): domain Bacteria; phylum Actinomycetota; class Coriobacteriia; order Anaerosomatales; family SLCP01; genus SKKZ01. Next base: position 7,583 of record JACUUN010000031.1, on the reverse strand, counting down.
CGCCGCCCCGCCGAGGAAGCGCTCCTCGATGAAATCTGCGAGGGCCGCCGCGTCATCCAACGCAAAAGTGTGCACGGGCAGCGCGCGTAACTCCTCGACATCGGTGACGAGCGCGAAGAGCTCGTCCGGGGCGCAGATCGGCCCGGTCGAGCTCTCGGCGCGCACGACCTCGATAAGTACCGGAGACGTCTGCCGGAAGCCCTCGGTGAGCATGATATCGACGTCACCCGCCTCCTCGGCGAGCTCGGCTAGCGTTCGCTCCTCCTCGACCCGGCGGAAGACGCCGAGCCGGTCGGGAGCGCTCACCATGGTGACGACTGCGCCGGCGTTCCAGTGACGCCACGAATCCTTGCCGGGAGTGTCGATGCCGGTCTCGTGAAAGTGATGCTTGGCGGTCGCCACCCGGTAACCGCGCTCGGTGAGCATCGCAATCAGCGCCTCGAGCAGAGTGGTTCGCCCGGACTTGCCCTTACCCACCACCGATACGACCGGTATGCGGAGTTGTGCCATGTGTTGTGGGCCTCCTCGCGCGGTGTCGGCCGCGCGTATCTCATCAGTGCTAGAAACAGCCGAGGTCGCAGTTGTGGACCCTGATGCCGGCGGCGTCGGCAGCCGCCCCGGCGACCTTGTATGGCACGCCGTTATCTTCAGCGAGCTTGCGGAGCACGGGACAGGTCACGCCGCCGTCGCGAGCCTTGGCCTTGACGGCATCAAGCAGCTCAGGCGTGACCTGCACGGCCCAACGGGGGTCGATCTTCTTGGGGGTTCCGCTCATACGATCCCTTCTTCCATGTCGAGTCGGATGACTTCAGCGGTGCTACCTGCCTCGAAGAAGCGCTTGCCTTCGGGCAGCACGAGCAGACAGTTGCCGCGGTGCGCGGCAGTGAGCAGTGCCGAAGACTGGCTGCCCGAGAGCGCGACCGAGAACGAGCCATCATCGAGACGCTCGAGGCGCGCGCGCAGGAAGTAGCGGCGGTCCTGCTTCTTCTTGACGTCGTGGGCAAGCGTCGCGGTGTGGCGCGGGCGGTCGAACTTCGCATGCCCCTGCATGTAACGCAACGCCGGGCGCACGAAGATCTCGAAGCCTACGAAGGTCGAGGTCGGGTTGCCCGGTAGCCCGAAGAAGGGTACGCCATCGATCGACCCAAGCGTCTGGGGGTTGCCGGGGCGCATGGCGACCTTGCAGAACTCCATCTCGCCGAGCTCTTCCAGCACCGGCTTGACGTAGTCGAAATCGCCCACGCTCACCCCGCCGCTCGTGACGATGAAGTCCGCCTCGGCAGCCGCACTCATAAACGCCTCACGTGTAGCATCCGGGTCATCGTGCACGATCGCGTAGCGCAGCGGGATGCCGCCCGCGGCGATGACCTGCGCGGCGATCGAGTAGGAGTTCGAGTTGCGGATCTTGCCCGGACCGGGGCGCTCGGCGACTTCGACGAGCTCGTCGCCGGTGGAGATCACGGCGACACGCGGGCGACGGTAGACCGTGACGGTGGCATGCCCGGTCGACGCTAGCAGCCCGACTGCGGCCGGACCGATCACCTCTCCGGCCGAGAGCACCACATCGCCCGCGGAGACCTCCTCGGCACGCCTGCGGATGTTCTCGCCCACGATGACCTCGCGCATGACGCGCACGGTGCCGCCGGTCGAACCGGCCGCCTCGCCTGCATCGGTGAACTCCACCATCACGACGGCGTCGGCCCCTGGAGGAACCGGAGCCCCGGTCATGATGCGGGCAGCCTGGCCGGGCCGGACCTCGAGTTCTGAGTGGTCACCCGCCGCGATGTGCGAGATCACTGCGAGGGTGACCGGCGCATCCTCGGCGGCACCCGCGAGGTCGGCGGCGTGCACCGCGTAGCCGTCCATCGCCGAGTTGTCGAACGGTGCCACGTCGATGTCGGACCGGGCGTCGGTCGCGAGCACGCGTCCGAGCGCTTCGAGCAACGGCACCTCCTCGGTCTCGAGCACGTGACAGCGCTTGAGTACGAGTTCGCGAGCTTGTTCCACAGAGAGCGTCATGAGTCATCCCCGTCGGTTATCTCGGTCACGATGCGCTCCGGATGCGTGTACACCGTGATCTTGCCTCCGCGGGCATACCCCGCAAGCGTGATGCCGAGCTCACCTGCGATCTCGGCGGCCAGGTCGGTCACGGCCGTGCGCGACACCACCACCGGCACCGCTGCCTTCGCGGCTTTGACCGCCATCTCGTAGGAGATGCGGCCGGTAGAGAGCAGTACGGCATCGGCGGTAGGGACGCGGTCGATCCACGCTCGGCCGAGCAGTTTGTCGAGCGCGTTGTGCCTGCCGACGTCCTCGCGCACGAACAGCAGTTCGCCGTCGCGGGCGAGCCCGCAGGCGTGCATGCCGCCGGTATCGCGATAGGCGGTAGCCGCGCGCGCCATCTGTCCCATCAGGTCGTAGAGCAGCTGGCTGTCCAGACGCATCTCGGTCTCGACGTGGTCGAGCCCACGTGCGTGACCTACCGAGGAGAAGGTAATGCCCTTGCCGCACCCGCTCGTCACGTAGCGGGTCTTGTAGACCATGTCGTCGGGCACTGCCTCGACCGTGGAGACGTAGACGAGTCCGCGTTTGCGGTCGGCATCGATCGAGATGAGCGCATCGCGATCGACCATCAGCCCCTCGGCGACGAGGAAGCCAGCCGCCATCTCCTCGAGGTCGGCGGGGGTGGCCTGGATCGTGGCCACCTCGACGTCGTTCATGTAGACCGTCACCGGGTGCTCCGAGGGCATGCCACGTGGTCGGCGCGTTCCGACCTCGATGACCGAGACGGTCACGCGCTCGGCGCTTTCCCTGTGTGACGGCTCCGGAGTCTCTTCACGCGCCTCGGCGAGCTCCTCGGGGGTGTTCACGTTGACGAAGCTCCGCAGCTCGGGGTCGACCGAGCGCAACGACTCGACCGGCACCTCAACGACGTTGAGCTCGGCGAGCATAGCCACCAGCCTGCGCCGACCGGTCGCGAGCACGCGACGGGCCGCAGGGAGACACGCACAGGAATAGAGGGCGAGCAGCGGCTCGGGGCCCTCGGGCGTCACGGGAAGCACGACATCGGCGCCGTCGCGGGCGTCCCAGAGCGCGCGCACGACCGCGGGCGAGAGGTGCGGTATGTCGGCTGCGACAGCGAGTACCCACTCGTCCTCGGCCTCGGCGAGCGCCGTTACCAGCCCGCCGAGCGGACCCTGGTAGGGCACCTCGTCGGTGAGAACCGGGATGGCCGGGTCGAGGTCGACGCCCACGAGGGTCTCGGGCCGGTTTGTGACCACGATCGTATGGGCGCAGACCTCGCCGACCGCATCCACGACGCGCGCTATCAGCGGCCGACCGTCGACAGGCAGCAGCGTCTTGTCGACACCCATGCGCATCGAGCGGCCACCCGCGAGCACAGCGGCAGTGATGGGAAGCTTCTCATTCATCTCGGTCCAATCTACCCGACTCGTCGAACGGCCGAACGCGCACCGCGGTGGCCTTGAACACCACCTGCACCTGGGACCCCTGTGCCAGACCCATCTCCCGCACTGACGCGCGCGAGACGCGGGAGGCGATACGCACGCCGTCCACCTCGACGACCATGTGGTACATCACGCCCCACAGCTGGATGTCGCTCACGGTTCCCTGGAAGCGGTTGCGCGCCGTCGACCGCGGGATATCCGCCGTACCCTCGAACAGCAGCACGTCCTCGGGCCGGACTCCCGCCATCACCCGCGTGCCGGGGGCGATCTCGCCCGTCGCGTACACTACCGGGCCGCCCACGTCGATGGCGACGAGCCCCTCGGCCGAGGAGATGACCGTTCCCGCGAGCGGCGGTTCGCTGCCGAGGAAGCCGGCGGTCCAGTCGTCGGGCGGCAGCCCCATGACGTCGTCGACGTGACCCTGAGCGACCACACGCCCGTCGCGGAGGATGACCACGGTTTCGGCGACTGCCATCGCCTCGTTCTGGTCGTGCGTGACGTAGACGGTGGTCATCGAGTCCTCGTGGATGATGCGCGCGAAGTCCTGTGTAAGGCGGCCCTTGATGAGCGGGTCGAGCGAGGAGAGCGGCTCGTCGAGCAGCAGGACGCGCGGCTTGAGCACGAGCGCACGTGCGAGTGCCACGCGCTGGGCCTCGCCACCCGAGAGCGTGAGCGCCGAGCGTGATTCCCACCCTGAGAGCCCGACACGCTCGAGCGCCTCGGCCACCGCCTCGCGGCGGCGGGCTGCGGGGATCCCGCGCAGCTTAAGCCCGTAGGCAACGTTGTCTGCGATTGTGCCCTTGAACAGGTACGGACTCTGGAACGCGGCCGCCATCTGCATGCGGGCCTGCGTGTCCTTCGAGCTGACAGGCCTACCGTCGAGGAAGACCTGGCCGGCATCGGGCTTCTCGAGCAGCCCGAGGACCGCGAGCAGCGTGGTCTTGCCCGCACCTGATGGTCCAAGGAGTGCCAGGGTCTCGCCGGCCGCGACCTCGACATGATCGATGTCGACCACGACGTGCTTCCCGTACTCCTTGCGGATGCCCTCGGCCCGCAGGGCAAGTCCCATGCCGCCTTCTGTGGTCATCGGCTCACCGCCCCTCGAACCGCTCGTTGGAGTGCTGATACCAGGTGAGGAAGCCGTTCATCGTGAAGGTGATGAACATGAGGATGAGTCCGAGGGCCAGCGCGAGCCCGAAGTCGCCCTTGCGCGACTCCTGCACGATCGCCGTGGTGAGTACCCGCGTCTGGCCCTCGATGTTGCCGCCCACCATCATGACCGCACCCACGCCGCGCACCACCGCGCCGAACCCCGAAGCCACTGCCGCGAGCACGCCGAGGCGCGCTTCTTTGAGAGCGAGAAGCGCCTCCTGAATCCTCGATGCCCCGAGGGAACGAGCCTGCAGCCGGAGCTTGTAGGGCACCGACGCCACAGCTGCTGCGGTGAGGCCGGCGATGATGGGTGTCGAGATGAGCGTCTGGGCGATGGACATGGCGTCCACCGAGTAGAGCAGACCGAGAAATCCGAGCGGCCCACGCCGCGAGAGGAACATCATCACAACGAGGCCGATGACCACCGGCGGGACCGCCATGCCGGTGTTCGTGAGAGCGATGAGCAGACGACGACCACGGAACCGGGTCGCCCCCATGACGAAACCCATGGGGGCGCCGAACGCGACACCGGCGACCGTGGAGATGATCGCGACCTCGAACGTCGCCGCGATGACGTTCCAGAGCTCGGCCGAGCCCTGGAACAACAGCGTGACCGCTGTGACGACCGCATCGACGAACACCTGCATGACAGGAATCCCTTACTGAGTGTTGGGTATGAAGAGCGGTTCGCCGTAGGTGTCCACGCCGAACTCGCGAATGACGTCCTGTCCCTCGGCCGAGACAATCCAGTCGGCGAACGCCTGAGCACCTTCGGGGTTGCTGGCATCCGTCACCACGATAACGCCGTACGGATTGAACAGCCGCTCATCACCCTCGACGACGACCACGAGTTCGATCCGGTCCTTCATCGAGAGGTACGTGCCCCTGTCGGCGATGGTGTACGCCTTGCTCTCCGATGCCATGTTGAGCGTATCGCCCATACCCTGCCCGATCGAGAGGTACCAGTCGCCGGCGGGCTCGATGCCTGCGGCCTCCCAGAGGCTGAGCTCCTTCTTGTGAGTGCCGGAATCGTCACCACGGGAGATGAACGTGTAGCCGCCCTCCGCGATCGCCGTCAGCGCCGCGGCCGCATCGTCGGTACCCGCGATCCCCCCGGGATCGGACCCGGGACCGACAATCACAAAGTCGTTGTACATGACATCGCGTCGTTCGACGCCGTAGCCGTCGGCCACGAACTGTTCTTCGTCGGCCTTGGCGTGGACGAGCAGTACGTCGGCGTCTTTGGCGCGGCCGATCTCAAGCGCCTGGCCGGTACCGACCGCAACAACATCGAGCCGGTACTGTGGATAGGCATCCTGGAATGCGGGGACGAGTTCGCTGAAGAGTCCCGAGTCCTCCGTGGAGGTGGTCGAGGCGAGAATGACGTTCGTGACCTCGACCGGCTCGGGTGTGGCCTCGCCAGGGGACTCAGGCTCCTCGGCCTCGCCGCAGGCGACAAGCGACAACGCAGTCACCACCGCGAGAACCAGGAGGAGTGCCCGCTTACGTGCAGCGGGCGAGAGAAGATGCTCGAGCATGGTTTGGTCTCCTTTCCACCGGGAGGCGAGGAGGTTTCCCTTCCTCACCCTATCGGTCCGGAATCCGTGGCCCGCTCGGCTGGGCTGTAGGACATCCGGACTCGGAGATATGTGGCCGCCTGTATCGGCGGCGATGTGACGAAGATACTCCAACCTGGGTCAGCACTCAACCGCTGCCGCGGGCCAGCCTATCGGAGCTGCTCCCTGAGATGGCCGAGGAATGCCTCGGCCGCGCGGGTGAGCGTAGTTCTGGGCGAGACCACATAGAGGGAGCGCGACACGGGGAACTCGATGACCGGCACGGTCGCGACCGTCCCCAGCTCAAGCGCCTTACACGCGACCCACGAGCTCACCATCGCCAAGCCCATCCCGCCCTCGACGGCGCTTACGATGGCCTCACTCGTGCCCAGCTCGATCAATACGTGGAGCTCGGCTGGATCCACTCCCGCCTCGCGCAGTGCATCCTCGGCCACCTGGCGAGTGCCGGAACCCTCCTCGCGCATGATGAACGGCTCGGCGACGGCCTCGGCCAGGGACACCTGCTTCGCCGAGGCGAACCGGTGACCCGGAGGACAGATCATGGTGATGTCGTCGGTACCGAGCGGCTCGAAGTCGACACGCGCGCCCTTGATGACCGCACCCGTCATGCCCATGTCGGCATCACCCGCAGCGACCGCTTCGACGACCTGGGCTGTGTCTGCGACCGCAAGAGAGATGTTCACCTCCGGGTTCTGCTGAAGGAACGTGCCGAGGAGCCGCGGCAGCAAGTACTGGCCCGGCGTGGTACTCGCGACGATGGAGAGCCGACCGGTGACGGTGTCGGCCATGCGCACCAGATCCTCGCGCGCAGACTCCAGCTCCTTGAGCACCGCGCGTGCGTGAGGAAGCAGCGAGGCCCCTGACTCCGTGAGCTCGATCTTGCGAAACGCACGGTCGAGCAGCGTCACACCGAGGTCGGCCTCGAGCGCCTGGACCTGCATGGTAACGGCCGGCTGGGAGATGCCCATCGCTCGAGCGGCGCCAGAGAACGACCCGTGGTCAACGACCATCACGAACGCCCTGATCTGAGCAAGGTTCACCCCATGCCTCCCGTCACGTCCGGCGCGAATGCACTACCGAGTGTAATGCTACCCCAAGCCGGCCTGGGCGACGCTGCGAGGCCGCGTTTATGTTGCGCCCTGCGGTGGTACCATCTCTTCATGTCTACTCGTGATAATGATTCTCATTTCGGGGACGGCCGGGTGACCGAGCGGCGTCGAGCCGTGGCGGTTGCCGCTGACGGCTTCGGCCGTGCGTTCACCGTTGAAGACCTGGTGAACGCCGCCCGCGCGCATTCGCCGGGCATCGGTCAGGCGACCGTGTACCGCGCCGTGGCGGCGATGGAGACGACCGGGGCGCTGGAGCGTGTCGGAACTCGCGATGATAA
>JACUUN010000250.1 GCA_014859265.1 Coriobacteriia bacterium | reverse complement strand
CGAACCGGGGATAAGGGCTTTGCAGGCCCCTGCCTTGCCACTTGGCCACGTCGCCATATGCAGCGCTAACCAGCGCCCTTTATGAAGCGAAGGTCGGCCCCGTGGGCCGCGTTGAAGCCTCCCGGACCGACCTTCGGATCGAATCGATGGAGCGGACGAAGGGATTCGAACCCTCGACCCCCACCTTGGCAAGGTGGTGTTCTACCACTGAACTACGTCCGCGCGCAAAGGGTAGTCTAGCAAGGGTGTCACACCGAGGCAAGGAAGAATCCGTGCTGGTTCTGACACCTGCCGGGGAGTACGGAGTTGTGGTGGCGGCGCGGGAATGGGGGGGTGGCGCTAGCGGCCGGAGTTGGTACAATGTGCGTCGCTGCCGAGTTGCGCAGCCACATGGGCGCTTAGCTCAGGGGGAGAGCACTTCCTTGACGCGGAAGGGGTCAGAGGTTCAAATCCTCTAGCGCCCACCATGGATGATGAAACGCCCCTTCGGGGTCTCGTTGGAGATATTCGAAGGGGCGTTCTCGTTCAGCATTCGTTCGATGCCGTGTGGCGATCACGTGGTACTCAGCCGTTCCTGGTCCCCTCCACGAACGCCGCAAGCCTGCTGACCGGGATGCGCTCCGATATCGCCGAACCCGGGGTGGCCACGAAGGGTCGTCCCCTCATCTCCTCGGCCATAATCCGGCCCTGCTCCCGCAACCACTCCTCGCTCCGGTCCATGAGGCGCATCGAGTCGAGGTTCCCGAAGACCACCACGTGCTCCGGGAGCATCTCTCGTGTGGTGGCGAGCGGCGTGTCGGCCGTGATCGACATGCCGCTCGCACCGGTTCGGTTCACCGCGTGGAGGGTGTGTGACGCAGCACCGCTCACGTGGATGACCGAATCCGCTCCTGCAGCACGGGCGTTGGCCAGGAGCCGTCGCATGACCGGGAGCCATACGGCAGCAAGGGCGCCCGGGTCGGCCAGCATGGCGAGTGGTTCGGCGATCCAGAGCACGAGCGGGCGGGCTTCGAGCGCTGCCTCCGCTACGGTCAACGTGGCGTCAAGCCCTCGGTTCGTGAATGAGAAAGCCTCGCTTCCGCCGGCAAGCGACTCGACATACGTGTCGAGTCCGACCAGCGTCGCGGCCATGGTCATCGGACCCCATACCTGTGCGACCAGCGGCAGGGGCGCATCGGCGAGCTCACCAATGACCGACCGGTAACGGGCAAGGAGGTTTGAGCCTGCCCGTTCCCCGGGGTGGGCGGCGGCCTCCAACGGAAGCATCACGCCGAGTACGAAGGGCGACCCCCATGATTCGGCGTGATGGAGCGCGTATGCGGGATTCATCCAGCTCGCTGTGCCCGGGCCCGGGAAGGGCGTTGCGGGTGGTCCACCGGGGACGAATACCGGCAGCCCGGGTGAGTTCCGCACCAGTTCGAGCAGGCCCGCGCGCTGGGCGGGCGCCCGAGCGATCGATTGGGGGTGAGGGTGGGATCGGGCCATGTGCTCTTCCATGTGAGAAGTGTACCCGGGCGGAGATATGTGCCCACCCCGAGACCGCGATGGGTAGAAACCCAGTGAAGTCCCTCGTGTAGCAATCCCTGCAGAGCTTGAGGAAGGATGCCACATGCTGTTCGTGACACGTGGGCGCATGCTGATCGGGGTCGCTGTAGTCGTGTCCCTCCTCGTTTTCGGCATCGCCGGATGCGGCTCAGAGAGTCCTGAGACCATCGCTCCACCGGCGCCGGACGTCTCCGAACCGACGGTGCTCGATGCCGGCGGTGAGGCCGAGGAGCCAGCGGGAGACGGAGATCGAGCCCTGGTCGAATCCAAGTGCTCGGGATGTCACACCCTCGACCGGGTCTGGGCGGCGAGCAAGGATCGGGCGCAGTGGGAGACCACGGTTCGCAGGATGGAGGCGAACGGGCTGCAAGTCACGGAAGACGAGCGGCTCACGATCATCACGTATCTCGCGGAACAGTAGCGGTGGTGACGTCTATGGTAGGAGCAATCGAGCGGCTCCTGGCAGTACCCGTGCGCGGAGCGGTGTCGTCGCTGAGAGGACTTCGCCGTCATACTGCAGTGCGAGGTCAGGTTCGGCCTCGATGAGCACCTCCTGGGCGGAGTGGACCTCGAGCCCCGCGGTGTGGTCAGGGTTGGCTACGAACCGGTCGAGGAAGGCGCCCCAGACGGTCGGGATGAGTCCCGGCACATTCTTGGTGCGGACGACGACGACCTCGAACCGGCCGTCAGCGGGATCACTGGCATGCGTTAGGGCCAGGTCGAACTGGAGCCGTGCGACGTTCATGACGAGTACGGCGATTCCCTCGGAGTGGATGGTCTTCCCGTCGATATGCAGCGTGAAGCGCGAAACTGTCGGGGTCAGGTTCTGCAGCGCTCCTACGAAGTACGCAGCGACACCGAGCGTCGGCTTGAGGCGGTCTGCTGCCTCCATGATGGCGGCATCGAATCCGGCTCCTGCAGCGACGATGAAGCCCTGGCGTTGCTCGTCCGGACCGTAGATGAGTTCGCCGAGGTCGATGTCGCGGATACGCCCGGCAAGGGTTATGTGTGCGAGCTCCTCCGGATCGGCGGGCATGCGCATGTTAAGCGCGAACACGTTCGCCGTCCCGGCAGGGTAGGCGAGAACCGGGATGCCAGAGTTCGCGAGTGCGTAGCAGACGGCGGACACCGTTCCATCGCCGCCAGCCGCAACCACCCGGTCGTGCTCTGATGCGTCGCGCAGGACGATCGTGGTGTCATCTCGGCGGCCGAGATCGCGCACGGTGACCTCGGCACCGCGCTCCACAAGGGCGCGGACGTACTCGTACACGCCGGCATCGCCCTGGCCCGATCTGAGATTGACGACGAGCAGGATGCGCATCGCGGTCCTCCAGTCTCTGATGCCGAGTCTCGGATGTCGTCCGGCGGCATCTTGTGATGTCTATACGGTATTGTGTGAACGGCGGATTTACCAGCACCGACGAAAGGCGGCACGTGTACGTCAGCGACAGCGATGCCCTCCACGAGCTCGTTGCGCTCGTCAGGGGTTCGGAGTTCGTGGCGATCGATACCGAGTTCATGCGAGAGCGCACGTACTACGCAAGGCTGTGTCTCATACAGCTTGCGACCGACGACGTGGAGGCGATCGTCGATCCGCTCGCGATCGACGACCTGTCACCCCTGTTAGACGTGCTTTCCGATGTACACATGACCAAGGTTCTCCACGCCGGGCAGCAGGACCTGGAGATCATCTGCCGTATTGCCGGCACGGTACCGGCACCAGTCTTCGACACACAGGTAGCCGCCACTCTTGCCGGGTTTCCGACGCAGGCAGGCTACAGCGCTCTTGTGAGCGACATAACAGGCGTCAAGCTCGACAAGTCGGACACCTTTACCGACTGGGCTCGCCGGCCGCTCTCGAAAACACAGATCGAGTACGCACTGAACGACGTCAGGTACCTGCCGACCGTCTATCGCGAACTGCGGTCGCGCCTGGAGACCGAGGGACGCTTGTCCTGGCTGGAACCGGCGTTCGACCGGATGGTCGATCCCGCTACCTACGAGGTCGTGCCCGAAGAGCAGTTCCGGCGCATCAAGCGCGTCTCGTCGCTGAGATCCCGTCAACTCGGCGTGCTCATGAAGCTCACGGCGTGGCGCGAGCGCGAAGCCCAGCGCCGTGACATGCCCCGCAAGTGGGTGCTCGGTGACGAGAGTCTGCTCGAGATCGCACGGAGGGCACCGGCGGACCGGGAGTCGCTCTCATCCATCAGGGGTGTCGCGGACAAGCTCGCCAAGGGCCTTTATCCGACGGTTCTCCAGGCCGTTGCCGACGGCATGGCGATGCCGCGGGAGGACCTGCCGACCCTCGAGCGCCGACGCCGCAAGCCGCTCGATGTCGACGGTGCGGTCGACCTGATGGCAGCGCTCGTGCGGCTACGTGCGAAGGAGCACGGAGTCGCGACCCCGCTTCTCGCCTCGCGGACAGAGCTCGAGCAACTTGCAGGAGGCGAGCGCGATGAGACACCCCTGCTGGAAGGGTGGCGCCGCTCGATCGTGGGAGACGAGCTGTTGAGGCTGCTCGACGGCGAACTCACGCTCCGCCTTGATGAGGGGCGGCTGGTGGTGGAAGAGTCCGGCATCCGGGCGGACGATCGCGATACGGAGGGTGGAGCGCCCGCGTAGAGTGCTGGCAAGGGGTTTGCACCTGTCGTAGGCAGGGCCTTCGGCCCGGCTTACGACCATGACAGATGGAGGATCACATGTTCGGTTCGTATCTTCCGATTCTCATCATCGCGGTAGTGCTCGGTCTCGTAACGCAGGGATTCGTCAACTCCTCATACCGTCGGTACTCCAAGGTGGCGCTTGCCACCGGGCAGAGCGGTGCCGAGTTCGCACGCTACATGCTCGACTCGGAGGGACTGAACCACGTCGGGATCGAGATGGTGTCGGGACGCCTGACCGACCACTACGATCCGCGTGCAGACGTGCTGCGACTGTCCGAGGACGTCTACCGCGGACGCACCGTCGCTGCTGCAGGCATAGCCGCCCACGAGGCGGGACATGCGGTGCAGCACGCACACGGTTTCGCGTTTGCGCGCCTGCGCCAGGTGCTCGTGCCGACCGCGAATATCGGCTCCTCTCTCGCGTTCCCGCTCATTCTCGCCGGCCTGTTCGTCGGGTTCGCAGGGCTTATCACGCTCGGCGTCATCATGTTTGCAGCGGCTGTGTTGTTCCAGGTCGTCACGTTGCCCGTCGAATTCGATGCCTCCCGCCGAGCTCTTGCCGCGCTGAACATCGGCAACGTGCTCCCGGCCGAGCAGGTACGGGGTGCGCGTACGGTGCTGACCGCTGCGGCTCTCACCTACATCGCCGCGACGCTCGTCGCGGTATTGCAGCTTCTGTACTACCTCGGTCTTTCGCGACGCTGAACGACGATCGTGTCCGAGGGGTCGGGTAGCATCTGCTGAGGGAGCGGTAACAGCGGAGAGGGGAGCGCGTGCCTGAGAATCGTGCGGTCAGCGTTAGCGAGGCCGTGGCCTGCGCAAAGCGTGCACTGGAAGGTGTGCGCCTGAGAGTTGTCGGCGAGGTCTCGGAGTTTGCCGACAAGCCGGGATATCGCGCCGCCTACTTCACGGTATCCGATGGCAGTGCAGCCATGTCGTGTCTCATGTGGCGTGAGCAGTACGAGGCCTCGGGGGTCGTTCTGCGGTGCGGGATGCTCGTCGAGATGGCAGGGCACTTCTCTGCATACGCCGCTAAGGGCAGGATGCAGTTCGTCGTCCGGTCGCTCTCCCTGGCAGGCGAGGGCCGGTTGCGCCTCCAAGTCGCCGAGCTCGCCCGTCGCCTCGAAGCCGAGGGCCTCATGCATCCGGAGCGCAAGCGTGCCCTTCCGGCTTACCCCGGGCGGATCGGCGTTGTCACCTCTCCGCGCGGCAAAGCGGTACACGACGTGCTACGCACACTACGAAGGCGCTACCCGCTCGCCGAGATACTGCTCGCCGGGGTCCCGGTTGAGGGGGTCGAGGCGCCGTCGGCGATCGCGGAAGGGCTTGACGTCGTAGCGGCGGCTCACTCTGACGTCGTGCTGCTCGTGCGCGGAGGCGGCTCCTACGAGGATCTCATGCCCTTCAATAACGAGCAGGTGGCCCGCGCCATCGTCGCGTGTCCCGTACCGGTGGTGACGGGCATCGGCCACGAACCCGACACGTCGATCGCGGACATGGTCGCCGACGTGAGGGCATCGACGCCGACTGCTGCCGCCGAGTCGGTAGCGCCCTCTGTCGAGGAGCTTGGCGCCACGCTTCACAAGATGCGCAGGATGTTGGGCCGCGCTCTCCAGCACCGCGTCCAGGCCGCCGAGCACCGGCTAGGGCTCCTCGTGCGCCGCCCCGTCTTCACTGACTGCTCGGTCCTCGTAGGGCCGGCTGCCCAGGCCCTCGACCAGGCGGGGATCGCGCTGCGCCGTTCGCTGCCCGAACGACTGCAGCGGGACGCCGAGAGCCTGTACCGGTTATCCGGTGACTTGGAGCGCATCGGGTCCCGCATGCTTCCGCCCGTGCACGATCGTGTCGAGAGGCTTGGCTGGGATCTGGGGCGTGCCGCCATGCAGCTCATGGGGCGTGCCGGGGACTCGGTTGGTCATACCGCCGCACGTCTGCACGACCTCTCGCCGGTGGCGATTCTCGGAAGAGGTTATGCGGTATGCCGAACGGCCGACGCGGGAAGTGTGATCAGGTCCGCGACACAGGTCTCCCTCGGTGACCGGGTGAACGTGTTGCTCGGCGAAGGAAGTCTCGGTTGTGTCGTGGAGTCGACGGAGAAGGAGAAACACGATGGATGAGCCAATCTGTCCGGCACCGGATGAGATGACCTTCGGCGATGCACTGGAGGAGCTGGAGGGTATCGTCTCAGCACTGGAGAGCGGGCAACTCGAGCTCGAAGAGAGCCTGACTTGCTACCAGCGCGGGGTCTCTCTACTGCAGGCGCTTCAGGCCAAGCTGGAGGGCGCGCAGCAGAAGGTGACTGCACTCATCGGCGAGCTGGAGGGTGAGGCAGGACCTCCCGAAGAGTAGGCTTCGGCCCCTGCGGGGTACGCTACACTTGGACCGGATAACCTGCGACGCGAGGAGGGACGCTCGTGGATACCTGCGTGTTCTGCAAGATCGCCCGGGGTGAGATACCCGCGGAGAAGCTATACGAAGACGACGCGGTGCTCGCGTTCAACGATGTTTCCCCCCAGGCGCCGGTACACGTACTTGTGATTCCCAAGGTCCACTACGTCCACCTTGGCGATGACGTTCCAGCTGAGACGGTCTCGAAGCTCTTCGGGGCGGTGCCCGAGGTCGCCCGTCGCGTGGGAGTAGGCGAGTCCGGCTACCGTGTGATCGTGAACTCGGGTCCCGATGCCAATCAGACGGTGTCGCACCTGCACGTGCACGTGATGGGGGGCCGTGAGATGTCTCACGGCATGGTAAGGTTCAAGGGAGAGGGCCATGGGTAGCTTCGAGGGCGCGGAGAAGGTCGCGATCGTCACCGATTCAACGTCCGATCTGCCGTCCGGGATACGTGATCGCTACCGCATCACCGCCGTTCCGCTCAACGTCACGATCGATGGCGAGACCTGGCTGGACGGTGTCATGTCGCAACAGGAGTTCTTCGACCGCATGCGTGCGGCCAAGAGTCTCCCAACCACCTCACAGCCGTCGGTCGGCTCGTTTGTGGACACCTACACCGAGGCGCTGAAGACGGCGTCCCATGTCGTTTCGATGCACATATCCTCAGAACTCTCGGGTACCCTTGCGTCGGCCCATGCCGCGGCCGAGCGATTTGCCGGCAAGGTCAGCGTCTTCGACTCGCGCAATCTCTCGTGTGGCCTGGGATTTCAGGTGATCGAGGCGGCCAGGGCGGCGCTCGCGGGGCTGTCGGCAACTGAGGTGCTCGCCCGTGCGGAGCAAGCACGCGATCGCGTGGAGATGATCGTCGGGCTGGATAACCTCGACAACTTGGTCAAAGGAGGGCGTGTCGGACGTGTCGCGGGATTCGTCGGCAGCATACTGAATCTCAAGGTCACGTTCACGGTCGAGGATGGCGCGTTCGAGCCGGTTGCGCGCACCAGGGGCACCAAAGCAGCGCTCGAGCATACCGTCAACTGGGTTGCTGAACGCATGGGTGATGCTCGCAAGGGCGCGTTCTGCGTGATGCACGCACTTGCCGAGGACCGGGCCGTACGGCTTGCCGAGGCATTGTCCGAGCGATTCGAGGTCACCGAGATGCATACCGTTGCGACGGGTTCGGTCATCGCCACCCATACCGGTACCGGGTGGGGAGTCGCGTTCCTGCCCGAGCGATGAGCAGCACGGGCGAGTTCTCGTCAGTGGAGTTCATGCCCTCTGGCAGGACCGCCGAGGTGGCTCGTGGCGCGACCGTTCTTGAAGCGGCAGCCGGGGCGGGCGTCGTCATCTCGGCTCCATGTGGCGGTCGCGGGGCGTGCGGGCGGTGCGCGGTGAGTGTCGTCGGAGGTGAGCTCGAGCCGCCTTCCGAGCGCGAAATCGCGGCATTAGCGCGTGCGCGCGTTGGTGCCGCGCAGATTCGTCTTGCGTGTATGGCCCAGGTCACGGGTGATGTGACGCTGCGGCCACTCGGTGTCTCCCCGGATGTCTCCGCTGTGGTCGGGGACCGGGGTGCCCGAAGCGTGGTGGCCGGTGTGGACGTGGGGACGACCTCGGTGGCGGTGCAGCTCGTCGACACGGCGCAGCGCGCGATCGTGGGGTCAGCACGCGTTCCCAACCGCCAAGCCGCATTCGGTGCCGACGTTGTCTCACGCATCGCCTCGGCGCTTGACGGTGCGGGCGAGCGGCTCACGGCGGCAGCCGAGGACTCCGTTATCGATGCGCTGGGGCTTGCCCGTGGCGGCGCCGGACCGGATGACCTCCCGGTCGAGCGGGTCGTCGTAGCCGGCAACACGGCCATGATCTCGCTTCTCGCGGGCGTGGACGTCGCGGGACTCGCCTCGCACCCGTTCTCCCACGCTTTGACTGAGACGCATCATCTGGCAAGCGCGCGGCTGGCAGCGGCCGTGGGCGGTGCCGAGATTCTGGTGATCCCTCCCGTTGCCGCCTTCGTGGGCGGTGATCTCGTCGCCGGCATGGTCGCCGAAGGCCTCGCGGACGAGGCGGGGGACGCTCTCTTCATCGATCTGGGCACGAACGCCGAGGTGGCGGTGGTGGCCGGGGGCAGAACGATGGTCGCATCCGCGCCCGCGGGTCCGGCGTTCGAGGGTTGGGGTATCGCATGCGGGGGACAGGCCGGGCCCGGTGGCATCGTGCGTGTGACGCCGACGGAGTCGGGCGGGGGCCTGCGCGCCGTAACCGACGACGGGCCGGCATCCCACCTCACCGGCTCGGGCCTCATATCCGTCATCGCTCTCCTCCGGCGCGCCGGACATCTCGACGCCGACGGTCTGCTCCGATCCGACGGGCCGGTGCGGGAGCGATTCTTCACTGCCGACGGGGTTCGGGCGGTCGCTCTTGGCGCAGAACCCTCTGATCGTTCCGTCTTCGTGTCCCAACTCGACGTGCGAGCACTGCAGTCCGCCAAGGCCGCCGTGTGCGTCGCCGTGCGTGCGGTTGCAACAGCGGCCTCCATCGGGGCGCTTCGCGAGGTGATTGCCACAGGGGCGTTCGGTGGCGCACTCGAGACTCGGGACCTCGTCGATCTGGGAATCGTTCCAAGCGGCGCTGCCGGTGTGCTTCGACAGGTGCCGGATGCAGCTCTGAGGGGCGCCGCATGTATGGCGCTCGACCCAGACCTGTTCCAGGATGCGCAGATGCTTGCGTCCCGCGCGGAGCACGTCGATCTTGCCATGGGCGAGTCGTTCACCCATGAGTTCGTTGCCGCTCTGCGTCTCGAACCCTTCTCGCTCTGAGACGCGTCTCGAGGTCTATCCAAACCGAAGACCCCGGCCTTCGGGCCGGGGTCTTCTCATTCCTTCCCCTGCTTACCCCTGAGTCTCTGGCGGATGCATGTGGTTGCCTGGTATCCACATACGCGTCATGATGCCGGTCACGACGCCCGCCCTCTGTGCTGTCCGGATTCCCCGGTCAGCGCTGCTGGGAAGGGAAGATTATCTTGTGAGGAGGGTACCTCATTCAGGAGGAGTCTGCAACATTTGTTACAAGACAGGTTGGTTCGGGTTCGGGTGAGCGGTTTCCGGTTCGGGCCGTGCGCCGTCCACCGAGCCGTTCGCGCCGTCCACCTGATTCGCGGGGACGGCTACGCAGGGTCTCACGGTAGGATTGCCAGTACACCCCGCGGTTGCACCGCATGTGCGCACGCCAGAGTACGCCTGATTGCCGCTGAGAGGTGCGAACACCGCATCCGCCGACCGACGACGACGGGTTGAAGACGCTAGGACTAAGGAGGCCGCTTGTGACTGAGGAGTCCACCTCGATTCAATCATTGATGAAGGAGCTTCGCGTGGTCGACCCGCCCGAGTGGGTCCGCGAGCGCGCCCACATCAACTCCATGGATCAGTACGAGGAGATGTACCAGCGCTCCATCGACGACCCCGAGGGTTTCTGGGCCGAGATGGCCGAGGAGTACCTCTACTGGCACAAGAAGTGGGACACCGTCCTCGACTACGAGTTCGAGACTCCGCGTGTCGAGTGGTTCAAGGGTGGGAAGACCAACGTCGCCTACAACTGCATCGACCGCCATCTCACGACGTGGCGCCGCAACAAGGCCGCCCTCATCTGGGAAAGCGATGAGGGCCGCACGAAGATGTACACGTACCAGTCTCTCTACTACAAGATATGCCGCTTCGCCAATGTGCTGAAGAAGCATGGCATCAAGAAGGGCGACCGGGTCGCCATCTACCTGCCCATGATTCCCGAGCTCCCTATCGTCATGCTCGCGTGCGCACGCGTCGGCGCCATCCACTCGGTGGTCTTTGGCGGGTTCTCGGCGCAGGCGCTGCGCGATCGTATCCAGGACTCTGAAGCGAAGATGCTCATCACTGCCGACGAAGGCATCCGTGGAGGCCGTGTGGTGCCGCTCAAGGCCGAGGCAGACAGCGCGCTTCTCGAGTGTCCGATGGTGGACTCCGTCATCGTGGTATCCCGCGCTCAGACGCGCGTGGACATGGAGCCAGGCCGCGACTACTGGTACCACGAGGAGGTCCGTGCGGCCGATGTAAGCCAGCACTGTGACATCGAGTGGATGGATGCCGAGGACCCACTCTTCATCCTCTACACCTCCGGCTCGACCGGCAAGCCGAAAGGCGTGCTACACACGACCGCCGGATACCTGCTCTTCACGACGTTGACCTTCAAGTACACCTTCGACTACCACGACGAGGACGTCTTCTGGTGCACCGCCGACATCGGCTGGATTACGGGGCACTCCTACATCGTGTATGGTCCGCTCTCGCTCGGCGCGACATCGCTCATGTTCGAGGGTGTGCCCACGTACCCCGATCCGGGCCGGTTCTGGCAGGTTTGTGAGAAGCACGGTGTCAACCAGTTCTACACCGCACCTACCGCGATTCGCGCCCTCATGAAGTCTGGCGAGGAGTGGCCGGCGAAGTACGATCTGTCGAGCCTCCGCGTGCTCGGTACCGTTGGCGAGCCAATCAACCCCGAGGCGTGGATGTGGTACTACAAGAACATCGGTCGCGAGCGTGTCCCGATCGTCGACACATACTGGCAGACGGAGACCGGCGGCCACCTGATCACCAACCTCCCCGGTGCCACGCCGCAGAAGCCCGGTTCGGCCACACGCCCGTTCTTCGGCATCAAGCCGGTCATCCTCAACGAGGACCACAGCGAGACTCCGACCGGTTCGGGCGGGCGTCTGTGCATCGAGTTCCCCTGGCCGGGTATGATGCGCGGCACGTGGGGCGACCCGGGAAACGAGTTGATGCGTAACGTCTACTTCACGCACTTTCCTGGCAAGTACTTCACGGGCGACGGCGCACGCAAGGACGAGGATGGCTACTACTGGCTTCTCGGCCGCGTGGACGACGTCATCAACGTCTCCGGCCACCGCATGGGTACCGCCGAGGTCGAAAGCGCCCTCGTGAGCCACGCATCGGTCGCCGAGGCTGCGGTCGTCGGCTACCCGCACGAGATCAAGGGCGAGGGCATCTACGCCTACGTCATCCTCAAGAGTGGCCAGGAGGCGAGCGACAACCTCCTGAAGATGCTCTCCGGACACGTGCGCGAGGAGATCGGGCCTATCGCCAAGCCCGACTGCATCCACTTCGTGCCCGAACTCCCCAAGACGCGTTCCGGCAAGATAATGCGCCGCATCCTGCGCAAGATCGCCGCGGGAGAGACCGACATGAATGCGTTCGGCGACATCTCGACGCTCGCAGATCCGTCAATCGTCAAGACGATTCTTCAGACGCTACCGGAGCGGTAAGGCGTACCGCGCGCATATGACGAGACGAGTCGAGGCTCCGGCCCCTTCGGAGGGGCCGGAGCCTCGCGTATTGGTGTAGACTACACGCGGTTTTGTTTCCTTCATCCGGCACAATGAAAGGGAATTCCACGATGGCCTTCAACGACCTGTTCCTCCGGGCGTGCAGATGCGAGCCCACAGAGCGCACCCCGATTTGGATGATGCGGCAGGCCGGGCGCTATATGCCAGAGTATCGCGCCATCCGCAAGGATCACGACTTCCTCGAGATGTGCAAGCGCCCCGAACTTGCCGTGGAGGTCACTCTGCAACCCGTTGACCTCATCGGCGTGGATGCCGCCATTCTCTTCGCGGACATCCTGCTTCCACTCGAAGGAATGGGCCTGGAGCTCTCTTTCGCCAAGGGCGAGGGCCCGGTCATCCACAACCGGGTGCGTGACCTCTCAGACGTGAAGAAGCTGCGCGTGTCTGATGCGGTTACCGACACCGGCTACGTGATGGACGCCATCCGCCAGCTGCGCCACGAATTGCGCGACAAGGTGCCCCTCATCGGTTTCGCCGGGGCGCCGTTCACGCTCGCCTCGTACATGATCGAGGGCGGCTCGACCCGCGCCTACATTAAGTGCAAAAGCCTCATGTGGTCCGATCCTGGGGCCTGGGACCGGCTGATGCAGGTCACGACGGACACAGTCATCGAGTACCTTCTGGCGCAGATTGAGGCGGGTGCGCAGGCGGTGCAGGTGTTCGACTCGTGGGTGGGCTTCCTCTCACCCGTCGACTACGAGCGCTCCGTGCTGCCTCATACGACGCGTCTGATCGCAGAGGTCAGCAAGGTCGGCGTGCCGGTAATCAACTTCGCCAACAACGCAACGGCGATGCTCTCCAAGGTCAAGAGCGCGGGTGGTGACGTCATCGGCCTCGATTGGCGCGTCGACATCGCCGACGCGGTGGAGTGGATAGGTCCTGACTTCGCGATTCAGGGCAACCTCGACCCGATGATGCTCTTTGCACCCGTCGAGGTCATCGACGCGGCGGCGCGGGACATCCTCGAGAAGGTCGGAACCCGGCCGGGCCACATCTTCAACCTCGGCCACGGTATCCACAAGGAGACCGACCCCGAGCACGCGAAGGCGCTCGTCCGTTCGGTACGCGAGCACTCCACGCGCATCCGGAGTGGGGTGTCGGCATGAGCGGGAACGGACAGCCACTTACTGCGGTCATGCTCGTAGGTTTCGGCGGGCCGGACTGCCTCGATTCCGTCGGCCCGTTCATGCGCAACCTGATGGGCTACGAGCCGTCCGAGGAGCTCGTCCAGCAGGTGCAGCGACGCTACCTCACGATCGGCGGGTCGTCCCCGCTTCTCGCCATCGCTGGAGAACTCGCGACCAAGCTGGAGGCGAAGCTGGCCGAGGGTGCTCACGAGGTCCCCGTTGTGATCGGAATGCGCTACTGGGATCCACTCATCGGGGAGACGCTGCGCCACCTCTACGAGTACGGCGTCCGCAGGGTGGTGGTGGTCTCCCTCTCGCCGTTCGAGTCCAAAGTCGCGACCGGAGCGTACCGGGAGGCGCTCGATGAGGCGGTGAGCGATCTTGAGGAGATGGAGCTCGTCGAGGCGCCGCCGCTCCACACGCTCTCGGGCTTCGGCGGGCTACTGGTTGGCGGTGCTGCCGAGGCTCTCACCGACATAAAGGAACACACCCCTTCACTGCTCGTCTTCACGGCGCACTCTCTGCCCGTCGAGGACCTAGACGAGGATGATCCGTACGTCCCGGCGTTACGCGGCGTGGTCGACCGCATCGTCTCGATTCTCCAAATGGGTGAGGGGATTGAGTTGGACGGGACCGACCCGCGTTTGGTCGGCGTGAAGACCTACGGCTGCCTGGATGAGCCGCAATCCTGGGTCTTCGCATACCAGTCCAGGGGCAACCGGCCCTGCGAATGGCTCGGCCCCGACCTCGACGACGTCATCGATGCAGCGATTGCGGGTGGGTACAGGTCGATTGCCGTTGCGCCGGTCGGCTTCGCTACCGACCACATGGAGACGCTCTACGATCTCGACGTCGTGGTGGCCGGTCGCGTGCTGGACGCCGACATCGAGTTCGCGCGCGCAGCCGTCCCCAATGCGGACGAGCTGCTGGTTGACTCGATAGCAGAGGCGATAACGCCTCTGCTGTAATCTCCCTGTCACGTGAGGAGCACGCGGGAATGAGGAGGATCATCATCGTCGGAGGCGGAATCGCCGGTCTGGCTGCCGCCTTCAAGATCGCCCGGTCCGCAGAGGCCGGCCACGAGGTTGAGTTCGTGCTCGTAGAGAAAGATCCGCGCCTCGGTGGCAAGATCGCTACCGAGCAGGTCGAGGGGTTCATCGTGGACGGTGGCCCCGATTGCTTCCTCACCGAGAAGCCTGCCGTGCACCGCATCGCGAAGCTCATGGGCATCTTCGACGAGGAGCTGCCCACCGATGATTCCCGCAAGCGCACCTACATCCTGTCGCGCGGTCGCCTGCACGACCTGCCTGACGGCGTGATGATGTTCGCTCCGACCAAGTTCTGGCCCTTCGCCACCACGGGGCTCTTCTCCTGGCCCGGCAAGATCCGCATGGGGATGGACCTCTTCATCAAGCCCAAGAAGGTCACCGGCGACGGCCTGGAGGATGAGACCCTCGAGAGTTTCGTGGTTCGCAGAATGGGACGCGAGTGTCTTGACCGGCTGGCCGAGCCGCTCGTGGGCGGGGTGCACGCATCGGATCCGGCGAAGATGAGTCTCGCCGCGACCTTCCCGCGCCTCCTCGAGATGGAGCAGACCTACGGCGGGATGATCAAGGGCTTCTACGCCGCGCGCAAGAAGGTCGCCGAGATGCGCAAGAAGTACCCGCCAAAGCCCGGCGCCAAGCCCCGGACGTTCTTCACCTCGTTCGAGACCGGCATGCAGCGACTCACGGACTCGATGGCCGATGCTGCAGGCCGAGATCGCATGCGAACCGGTGTTGCGGTGACTGCGATGTCGCGCACCGTCGACGGCTGGACGGTGGACCTTGATGACGGAACCCGCATCGATGGCGACGCGGTCATTATGGCGACCGAGAGCTGGGCGGCGGAGAGGCTGGTGCGCCCTGTCGACCCGGTCATCGGCAACGCGCTCGCTGGCATCGAGCACTCTTCCTCGGCAACGGTCTCTCTTGCATTCGAGGAGTCCGAGGTGGGCATCGATATGAACGCGTTCGGCGTGCTCTGCCCACTTGTAGAGAACCGCTCCCTCATGGCGGCGACACTCTCGTCGACCAAGTGGCCCGGGCGCGCACCGGCGGGCAAGGTACTCCTGCGCGGGTTCGTCGGCGGGCCGCACAACCAGGCGATCATGGCCGAGTCCGATAACCGCCTCGCGGAGATAGTGCTGACCGAGCTGCGCCAGGTTCTCGGCGTTAAGGGGGACCCGCTGTTCACGAAGGTGTTCCGCTGGGAGAAGGGCATGCCTCAGTACACCATGGGCCATCTGGGTCGCGTGGAGGCCATCGAGACGCGCTCCGCAGAGGTGCCGGGTCTTGCGCTCGCAGGTGGCTCGTACCGTGGCGTCGGCTTGCCAAACTGTGTCGAGAGCGGCGAGCGGGCGGTGAGCAAGGTTCTCGGTGAGTGGGGGATAGCGTTGGCCGAGGACTCCGAGGAGCAGAAGCGGTATTACTGATCCGCTAGATCCGCGCTGGTTCTCCGGACGAGCTCGAGCATGAGTTCGTGGAGGACCGGGTTTGCAGCGACGATGCCGCTGTTCGCGGTTGGCGACCACTCCCGCCCTTCGATGTCGGTCACCCGGGCGCCTGCCTCGCGGCAGAGGATCGCTCCGGCCGCGGTGTCCCACGGCTGCAGCCCGTACTCCCAAAAACCGTCGGCGCGGCCCGCTGCGATGTGGCAGCAGTCCAGAGCAGCAGAGCCGTCGCGCCGGATACCGTGCACAGGTGCGCGCAGGAACGCCGCCAGCACGGCAAGCTGACGGTCGAGCGGTGCGCCGCGGTCGTAGGGGAAGCCGGTCACGAGGAGCGCCTCATCGAGGCGGGTGGCGTCAGAACAGCGGACGGGACGGCCGTCGAGAGCAGTGCCTGTACCCTCGGCGGCGCTCATCGTGACGCTGCGGGGGACGTCGGTGACCGCTCCGGCAACCGGATGGCCGTCGCGCAGCAGTGCTACCGACACCGAGTATCCCGGGAACCCATGGACGAACGAGGTCGTCCCATCGACGGGGTCGATCACCCAGACTTGTGCACCATCGAGATCGCCGCGCATAGCCCCGACGATATCGTAGACCTCGTCTTCTTCGACGACGAGCCGTGCCGATGGGTCCCGCTCCAGGAGTGCGCGCGCAATGGCGACACCTGCCGCGATATCGACCTCGGTCACGAGGTCGGTTGCGAAGGATTTCGAGCGCACCGTCCCGATGTCGTCTGCGCGTTCCCGGACGACCCGCGCCCCGGCCTCCGCGGCTGCGATGGCTGCCGCAAGTTCGTCGTGCATGTCTGGTCCCTCCGGTCGGGCTAGGCCTCGGGCATTCGGCTGCGCGTGCGTATCGCCTCGATGATGCTGGCGTCGATCGATCCACCCTCGACAGGTAACAGCCGGATACCGCGCTGGGCGAGGATGTCGAGGACCGCAGCGACCGCCGCGGGAAGTGCCGCCTCGACCTCGGGCGTCAGCTCCATTACCCACTGCTCCATGCGGGCGACCTGGATGCCGACACAGATCGCCTCCGGCTGCATGCCTGTGAGGGCTGCTGCCTCGAGCACGTTCACGAAGCGCATGTCGTGAAGAGAGTGCATTATTTGGGCAGGAGCGAGTTCCTCGGGCGTGAGGAGGATTACGGTTCCCGGCTCGTGGCCGGTGTTGTCGACTGCGTCGACCACGACGACCAGGTCGCGATCGCGGAAGAGGTTCATGATGCCAAGGCCCATCGTGCCGGCATCGACCACCTCGATGCTATCGGGCAGTTCGTAGCCGCCCATGATGAGCTCGGCGACGCGGACGCCCACGCCCTCGTCGGTCATGAGAGGGTTTCCGATGCCGAGTATGAGGATGCGTTCGGTCACGGTGGTCACGTGTTCCTTCCGCGGTACGATGACCGCTCGTGAGGGTCTGCAGCGGACGCGGCGTGTGAGCTACATGGCGGCGCGGTGCGCATTGCCAGGGACCTCCTCGCACTGCTCTCCCTCGATGAGGAGCATGCGCTCATCCGGCGGCAGTTCGTCGCGCGCATGATCTCTGAGGTCGTTCGAGGAGGCGAGTGTCTCCCTCATCATGACCATAAGCAGGTAGCGCCCCTTCTCCGTGAGAGTGATGTAGCGCCCGTCGTCTCCGGCGATTCCCCCTGCCGCGCGCATGAAGGCCAGTTCGGCCCAGAGCCCGCGCTCTACTGGCGCGCCGAGGTCGCGCTGGAACCGCTCCTTGTCGAGTCTGAGACCGAAGAGGTCGGTCACGAAACGGTAGCGTCGCATCGCCGTGTTCGAGTAGGGCTTGCCCGCCTTTGCCACCGACATGTGCCCGGCATCGATGCGTGCGATGTAGTCCCGCAGTGAGAAGGTGTTGCCGTAGATGCGCCCATCGAGGAATGAGAGTGCACCAGAGCCGATGCCGACATACTCTCCGTAGTCGACGATGTATTCGTCGATCATCGCGTCGGTGTCACGGGAGTACGTCCATGCCGAGGTCGGCTGGAACTCGGGAGTCAGGCTGTCGGTGATGATGCGGTAGTATCGCGCCTCCCGTGCGAAATCGATGTTGCCGACCTGACGGGCGAGTTCTGCCCGCGTTCGGGGCGATGCCATGAGCGGGTAGAAGGTCGTCTGGTTCGCTCCCGAGGCCTTCAACAGTTCGATGTCGCGTCGCAGCATCTCCTCGGTCTGGGACGGGAAGTTGAAGATCAGATCGACGTTGAGCGAGTGGAACTTTCCGGCTACCGAACCGATGTGCTCGAAGATCTCCTCGCCGCTCCCGTACTTGTCGTACCGGTCGACCTGCCGCAGTATCCTGTCGTCGAAGCTCTGGATGCCCACCGAAAGACGCTGCACCCGGTCTTTGAGCACGGAGACGAGCTCCGGGCCCAGGTGGTTCGGGCTTGTCTCGCTCGATACCTCTTCGATCGAGAAGAGACTGCGTGCCAGATCGATCGTCTCGGCGAGTTCGTCGAGCAGAATGGTCGGGGTTCCGCCTCCGATGTAAAGGGACGGGAAGTCGTACCCGAGCTCTGCGACCATCTGCATCTCACGCCGGAGCCGCTTGAAGTACTCGCGTGCCCGATCTTCCTGGAAGAGATACCGGTTGAACGAGCAGTAGAGGCAGAGACGCTCGCAGAAGGGGACATGCGCATAGAGGACGTATCCGTGACTGGGCTGAGGTCCGGGAACCGACTCGAGGCCGATGGGTTCCTGATGCAGGTAGTGCTTGTTCAGTATGCGGAGGGCTGTAGTGATGATGCGTTCGGAAAGCATCCGTATCCTCTCATGCACGCCATCATGTAGCCGATTCGTGCGAGATGTGTGGCGAATACTCTACCGCATTCCGTCCCGGTGAGGTGCGGCCTCACATTCCGCTTCCCTCTGCGGCGCAAACGAGGCCCCGGACGTGCGTCCGGGGCCTCGCCGGTGTGACGAGCATCGGTCGGAGCTCTTAGTAGTGTCCAGCTCCACCGACGATCTTACCCTCTGCGTCGAACTGAACGCCTTCTTCTTCCTTCCACGCGAAGATCAGACGGGAAGGAGCAATGCCTTCCACGTTCGCCAGATAGGCGTGGATCGCCGTGAACAAGATGAACGCCCACATGATGTAGTAGTGGATGATCCGCATGTTCATCGGCCCGCCGACCCAGTCGGTACCTGCAGCGAAGAAGCTCGCATCCATGAATGGCGCATAGATCGAGAAGCCGGTGTAAGCAGCCGCAAGCGTGAGCGGGATGGTGAAGAGGTAGGAGATCTTCTGCAGAACACCATACTTCGCCCCGATCGGATGGTCCTTCTTCAGGAACAGGTAGTACTTGAGCCACGGGATGAACTGGTGGCGGTTGAGCTTCTGCGGTAGCCAGTTCTTGATGTCCGTATCGACCTCACGCGTGCCGAGACGGGTCGCCGACTTCACGAAGAACGTGGCGACGATGCGCACGGCTAGGTTGATGAGGAGTACGTACATGAAGAAGAAGTGCATGCCGCGAGCCACACCCATGAACCCGCCGAAGAAGGGGTAGTGGATGTAGAAGCCCGAGAACGCCAGGGCTACTATCGCGATCAGGTTGATCCAGTGCGTGAACACGAAGATCAGCGGATGAGCCTCACGGTAGTGTGCGGGATGCGACATCTACCTCACCCCCATCGGCTTCGTGTAGACGGTTGCTTCCTTGCCGGTTTTCGGTTCAATCACGTGAACCGCGCACCCGATTCAAGGATCGAAACTACGTGCGACCCGGCACGCCTCGAGCGGACGCTCGGCATCGATGATCGGAGTGCCGACGAGCGCCTCTTCCATCGGGCCGCGAACGCCCTCATCATCACGAGACGAGGTGTCCCATGTCGACGGGGTGACAACCTGGTAGCGGGCAATCTTGCCGCCCTGGATGTCGATGAAATGGCCGAGAGCGCCACGAGGCGCCTCCCACATTCCTGCACCCTGACCGGCATCCACGTCGTGGGGCTCGAAGTACTTAGAATCTCCTCCGGCGATGGCTCCGGCAAGCTCGTTGAACCAGTCGATCGACCAGTCACAGACGACCTTGGTCTCGAGGTTGCGGGCTGCGATACGACCGAGCAGCGACACAAGGACCTCCGGCTTGCCTGCTGCGCCAAGGGCAGCGAGCGCGCCGTCAACGATCTCCTGGACCGGACGAACGCCGCGAAGGTACGCGACGAGCATTCGGGAGAGGGGACCGGCCTCCATCGGCTGGCCGTCGTAGCGGGGTGCCTTGACCCATGAGTACTGAGCATCGGTGCTGTACTCGTCGAAGTTCGCGTTCGTCTCGCCGACGGATGGGTTGAGGCCCGTGGTCGAGTCGTACCACGAACGCTCGACGTACTCGGTGATATTGCCAGGGTCGGGATCGGCAACAGTGAGCCCCCGGCTCGCCATGACCGCACCACCGGGCAGGTAGCGGCTGGTCATCTCGAAGGACTCGTCGTTGAACACGCCCCACGCGAGGAAGTTCCCGTGCCCTCCGCCGTACTCGAGCGCACCGGCGTAGAACGGTGCGATGGCGAGCGTGTCCGGAATCATGGTGCTCGTGACCCAGTCACGCAGCTTGATGAAGCGGAACAGGATGTCGTCGAGCTTCTGCTCGGTCGGCACGAAGGCGGTCCCGCCGGGGATCGAGGTCATGAAGTGCGGGAACTTGCCACCCATGACTGCGATGATCTCGGCTGCGACAGCCTGCATCTCGAGCGCCTCGAGGTAGTGTGCGACCGCGATGAGGTGCAGCTCGGCGGGCATGTCCTCGGCGTACGCAGGATGGCCGAACCAGCCGTTGGTGAAGATGGACAGCTGGCCGTTGTCAACGAACGCCTGCAGACGTTTGGCGACGGCACCGAAGTCGGAGACACCGGTGCCGGCAGCCTGCGCGAGCGCGTAGGTGTCGGCGATATCGGCCGACAGTGCCTTCACCGGGTCGACGTAGTCCAGTGCTGCCAGGGTGTAGAACCACAAGATGTGGCTGTGGATGTACTGTGCGGCCTCGATGAGGTTGCGTACGAGACGCGCGTTGTTCGGGATCGTGACTCCGAGTGCGTCCTCTGTCGACATCGTTGAGGCGTGGCCGTGAGAGATTGGGCACACACCGCAGATACGCTGGGCGACAAAGAACGCGTCTGAGGGACGGCGGTCGAGCAGGATGGTCTCCATGCCTCGATACAGCCCGCCGGACACCCAGGCGTCGGTCACGACACCGTCATTGACTTCGACCTCGACGCGAAGGTGACCTTCGATTCGGGTCAACGGGTCGACAACTGATCGAGCCACTAGTTACCGCCTCCCTTCTTCATCCGCTTGCGGTCGTAGTTCTTCATGTCTTCGTAGGGAGCGCCGCCGTCCATCCGGCCACTTGCCTTCATACCGAGGGCATGGAGGCCGAGACCCAGTGCCGTGGCACCAGCGACCACGCCAGCAACCACGCCGGGCTGGGTGTTGCCGACGCTGGGGAGAGGCAGGTCACGATGACGGTTAAGGAACGGAGCTCCGACGTCGACCCAGTTGAGGCTGCCGCAACCGATGCAGGGTGCTCCGGACTCGACGCACCAACTGGCGCGACGGTTCCAGCGCACGATCGGGCAGTTCGTGTAGGTCTGCGGGCCCTTGCAGCCTACCTTGTACAGGCAGTAGCCGAGGGCCTCTTCTTCGGTGCCGAATTCGTTGACGAAGTGGCCATTCTCGAAGTGGCCGCGGCGCGGGCAGTTGTCATGAATCGTCTGGCCGAAGATGAACTTGGGACGGCCCCAGTCGTCGAGCTTGTCGAGGATGGCGCCGCTCTCGAGAGATCCGAGAAGCAGAACATCCACGACGATGGCCACGACCCACTCCGGGTTAACGGGGCAGGTGGGCAGGTTGACGACGGGAGTGGTGATGCCCACCTTCTCGAGGTAGGGCTTCACGCCGGTCGCGTCGGCGGGGTTCGGGTTGGCCCTGACGAAACCGCCGTCGACCGCACACGACCCTACAGCGACGATCGCTGCCGCATTCTGGGCTGCGTGCTCGAGTTCCTCGATACCTGTGCTGCCACCGATGCGCAGCGTGTTGCCGTCGAAGCCCTGCATGACGGAACCCTCATAGATGAGGATGTAGCCGGGCTCTTCGAATACCGCCTCGGCCGCGGCAAGCGCGTCTTCACCCTGGGCCATGGAGAGGGTCTCGATGTAGTCGAGCGAGAGCAGATCCAGCACGATCGTCGCCACGTCGGGCGAATCGACCTGCGCTATCGACTCCGTGCACCCCGTGCATGCGCCGCCGTTAAGCCATACAGCGGGCTTCAGTTTCGCGCCGGCGGCCACGGCTGCAGCGATCTGAGGTACGAAGGACTCGGACAGTCCCAGAAGCGCCGCGATCGATCCGCAGTACTTGAGAAAGTCGCGGCGCGACACGCCTCTCGCTGCGAGAAGGTCGTAGATTACGTCGTGGTCCTCATGCGCCATGCCATACACCTCCTTGTTCGAATCCAGACATTGTGCGCGTCTCGCCACGCGGGGCGGCTCGACGCTTCGGTCAAGTACCCTCGATGGTCACGGCGTCGTCAGCTCAGACCCCCTTCCTGTGAACAACTGAATCGCCCTGGATGTCCTGTAATATGCCCATACGCAAGCAGAGCGTGTGTGGCCGAGATGGCCGACGCTGCCCAGGCCGGGAGTAAGGGAAGTGCTGAGAGGGTGTGCGGAATCCTCGAGAAGGTGCCGAGACTCTCGACGCGACCTGAAGAGGAACACAAGCATGCGCCACGGACGCACGGTCCGAGCAGATCTCAGAGGTTGACATTGCGAAGCAATGCATGGGTGCCGATACCCCCAGGTGGAAGAGCACCAGTTTTCCGGCTGACCTCCGTCGCGCATCCTCCAGGCAAGCAGTGCACGACTGTCCACACGAACTGAAACCATTCTACCCATTCGACGCTGTTTGAGCTAAGAATCGTGCCCAATATGGGAATGACGTACAGAAGAGACAGAGAGCCGTCGAAGGACAGGAGCGCGCGCCATGCTATCTGGGGCACGAGACGAGGAACGGCGTTCTTCACTTGGCGACGCACCCGACACGCCCTTGCCGGGCGAGGACGAAGAGGCATTCAGGGAGCGGTGCGACACAGATCTGGAGTCGCTCTCACCACGGGAGACCGCGGACTGTGCCGGTGCCGACCTCGCAGAGCTGTATGAGAACGAGGAGGATGGCGGGTCATAGCGCCGAACCAAAGAAGTGACCACGGGCAACAGCGCCTCTGGCTGATCTCGGAGGGGTGACCAGGTGTCAAGCACTTCACAGGGGGTTGTGCTCGACGTGCGCGGTTGTACGCCCGACCTCCGCAGGCCGCTGGTCTTCTGCGTTATCGACAAGATGCTTGAATTCGACGCGCCCGACAGCCTTCTGGTCGTGACCGACCATGAGCCTACCGGCATCGGCTATCAGATAGATCTGCGCAAGGAGACCCGCGGGAAGTTTGAGTACTTCTACGACCAGCGTCTCGACGGCGCGTGGGTTGCCCTGATCCGGCGCAAGGCCTTCTAGCGGGCGCTACCACTCCTCGATGAGCTGCGGCAGGGCTCGCGCCAGGCCGACAAGACTCCCTCGGAAGTCGGCCTCGACATCTACGTCGGGGCCGACATAGTAGGTGCGCATGCCGGTCGCCGCAGCGGGAAGATCGAGTTCGCGATCGTCGCCAACCATCAGGCATCGGTCAGGACTGGATCCGATTCGCTCGGCTGTCTCTAAGAAGTACGCCGGAAGCGGTTTGCATGCGTGCATCGTCTCATAGGTCGTGATGGCGTTCACCGGGAGGTCATCGAGGCCCGCCCAGGCGATGCGGTGCTCGACGGCGGCCAGCGGGAATATGGGGTTGGTTGCGATAGCCACCTTCAGGCCAAGGGCGAGTGCTGTCTCGATTGCCACCCGTGCGCCCGGTACAGGCCCGAACCCATCCCCGAGCAGCGGGAATTCCTCGGCGTAGAAACGCTCGAACACTTCACGGTGCTCTTCGATGTCGATACCGGTGCGTGCGCGGAACTCCTCGGTGAACACAGCCTGGTTGGTGCGCCCGGGGTGGGGAAGCATCATGGCGTGCGTGGCGACATTCAGAGCCTTCATCGCGTGGCCGAGAGCTTCGGGATCGCTTGTCAGCGGCTCCATGGTGCGCGCGAGGGCCGAGAAGTATCTCTCGAGGAATGACCCGATGTCGATGTCGAGGAGGGTGCCGTCGAGGTCGAACAGGATTCCGTGCACGAAGATCCTCCTCAAACGGGGCGTGACACTACGCGCGCCATCGTATCACGCAGGACCGACAGGTTGACCAGGCATACCGGTGGGGGTATATTTGGCATGGCATCACAAGAGATACCCGTAAGGGTTGGTGCGGCCATCATCGTGAAGTCCGTCACAAAGCCTCGCGCGGTAAGGAGCGAACGAAATGGCACCAGTGAGCAAGCGTATCGAGGAGTTCCTCCGGGAGGTCTTCGGCGACCGGGTGCGCACCGGTCGCGTCGAGCGCAAGATGTACTCCTTCGACATCGGAGTGATGCCGAGGCTTGTGAAGCCTTTCGTGCCCGCGGGTACGGCCGGGGCGGTCGTACGGCCGAAGACCGAAGCCGAGGTCATCGCGCTCCTCGAGCTTGCCGACCGCGAGGGGCTCAAGGTTGTCCCGCGCGGCTGGGCTACATCCGGCTACGGCGGAGTCCTTCCGAGTCGTGGCGCTGTGGTCGCGGATATGTCAGGCATGCACAGGGTGCTCGGAGTCGACAGGGTGGAGATGACGGCGACGGTCGAGCCATCGGCTGTGTGGGAGGAGATAGAGCGGGAGCTCGGGAAGGACGGCCTCGCTCTGAGGCTCTATCCCTCTTCAACTCCGAGCTCGGGTGCCGCAGGCTGGCTCGCGCAGGGCGGCGCGGGGTTCGGGTCGTACGAGTACGGCACCTTCAAGGAGAATGTTGTTTCGGCGCGGGTCGTGCTCCCGGGCGGACGCGTGCGTGAGTTCAGGGGTGCGGAGCTCGAACGGTTCGTTGCAGATGCCGAAGGTATCACCGGCATCATCACCGAGCTTACCTTTCGGATCCGCCCGCTCGAGCCCGAGGTCCACCGCGTCTTCGCCTTTCCTGACGTTAAGGCGCTTGGACAGGTGCTCTCTCACATCTCTGCTGAGAATCTGCCGTTGTGGTCGATCACCTTCCTGAACCCCGAGTCTGTGCGGCTCAAGAAGCAGTTGCCTCACCGGCACGGCCATCCGTACGAGGAGCTCCATCCGCACTTCGAACCGGAGTTGCCCGAGGCCTACATCGCCGTCATGGCGTATCCCGAGTCGCGCAGACCGTCAGTCGACCAGCGCCTCGAGGCACTCGTGCGCTCGAGCGGGGGTACTGACCTCGGTCCCGAGGTAGCGGAGCACGAGTGGGAGGTCCGCTTCGCTCCGATGCGACTCAAGCGAATCGGTCCGTCACTTGTGCCCACCGAGGTCGTCGTGCCCCTCGCCGAACTGCCCGCGGTGCTCCGCGAGATCGACGAGAAGATCAAGCAGTCGTTCATCCTCGAGGGCATGCATGCGAAGGGCGATCAGGTCGTCCTGCTTGGATTCATCCCGCATGATGAGCGCTCGTTCGCGTTCAATGTAGCCTTTGCCCTCTCGCTCTCGGTTATCAGGATCGCAAAGGCTCACGGGGGCTCCGCTTACTCGACAGGTCTGTACTTCCGGCGTGAGGCCGGAAGCGTCCTCGGCGAGGACAAGGTGCGCGAGCTGAAGGCGTTCAAGTCCCAGGTCGACCCGAAGGGCATCATGAACCCGGGCAAAGTGCTCGGCACCGGGGCCCTCGATCTGCTGATGGGAACCGCGGGTGCGCTCGAGCCGCTCGTCCGCCCCGTCGCAAACGTCGCGAAGCCTCCGGTTCGCAGCGGTGAGCTCAAGGATGTTCGCGGCATCCCGGGCGACGTTGCCTTCATGGCCTACGCATGCGCCCGTTGTGGCTACTGCGTGCCCACATGCGAGCAGTACACAGGACGCGGCTGGGAGTCACACTCGCCACGCGGCAAATACGCCTACTTGCGCGAGGTCATGGGAGGTCGGGAGGCCTTCGACCGGACCGCCGTGGACACCTTCCTCGTCTGCACCACATGCGAGGTCTGCAACACCCGTTGCCAGCTCCAACTCCCCATCGAGCACAACTGGATGGCGATGCGAGGCAAGCTCGTGCACGAGGAGAAGCATGGCACTTTCCCGCCGTTCGAGATGATGGCGGCCTCGCTTCGGGGGGAGAACGACATCTGGGCGGGCAAGCGTGAGAACCGCGCGAACTGGGTCCCCGATGATGTGAAGCCCAAGCTCAAGGAGTCGGGTGAACTCATGTACTTCGCGGGGTGCACGGCGAGCTACGTCGAGACCGATATCGCCGAGGCGAGTGTGCGTCTGCTTACCGATGCCGGATACGACATCTCCTATATGGGCACCGACGAGGCATGCTGCGGCATACCGATGAAGGTCGCGGGCAAGTGGGACGTCTTCGAGGAGATCTACGAACACAACACTGCCGAGGCACGCAAACGCGGGGCGAAGACCATCGTGACGTCATGCCCAGCGTGCGCGCTCGTCTGGAAAGAAGTCTACGCGGGTCTCGCTGCCGAGCGTGGCGAGCCCTACGAGTTTGAGGTCAAGCACTACTCCGAACTGGTGAGCGAGGCTCTCGGCGACGGGCGACTCGAGCTCAAGAACCCGATCGAAGGACGCATTACCTTCCACGACTCGTGTCATGCGGGTCGCGCACAAGGGCTTTACGAGCCACCGCGCGAGATGCTCAAGGCGATTCCCGGTGTCGACTACGTAGAGATGGAGCACAACCGCGAAGAAGGCTACTGTTGCGGCTCGGTCCTGACACTCGTCGGTGAGATGCCGGTCGCGCCGATCCTCGGCAGACAGCGCCTACAGGAGGCGGTCGACGTCGAGGCCGACACCGTCGTCGCGCTGTGCCCGTGCTGTCAGGTCCAGCTGCGCGACAGCAACATCAAGAACGACCTCGGACTGAAGATCGACGACCTTTCGCGCGTTGTCGCACAGGCTGCCGGCTACGAGATTCCAGAGACGACCGAGCAATCGATGTACTACTGGAGCTACTTCGAGAAGTTCATCGTGCTCATGCAGCCCGAGAACATGGCAGCCCTCATGGAGGGCATCTTCCCTCAGATGATGGACGCGATGCCGTTGGGCATGAAGCCGATGATGCTCTCGATGCGTCATGTCCCCGGCGGGCTGGCGCTCATGGAAAAGATGATGCCGGTGCTCTTCCCGCTGCTCGTGGACGGCATCATGAAGAAGGTCATGCCCGACATGGTCGCTGCGGTGCAGGACTACATCGGTCTCATGCCCGACGACATGGAGGAACTCATTCCCGATCTACTCCCGAAGACGATGGAATCGCTCATGCCGGCCTATCTGCCCGAGCTCATCCCTCACATCGCGCCGCGCCTGATCGAGTGCATCCGCAGGGGGTGTCAGGAGAAGGCGCTGGCAGAGATGTAGTACCGCCCTCCCTCCCTCAAGGCACAGGGGGCGCGCGCCGATAGTCCTGACATGAGAAACACCACAGTGACCCAGAGCGCGGTGGGGAAATTAGGTACCTTCCCCATGTTCGCAGCTCTGCCGACCTCGGACCTCGAGGAGATCACCGGGATGCTCTGTACCCGGCGCTACCCGCGGGGTGCGTTCATCGCATCACGGGGTGAGCCCTGCACGGCCTTCTACCTGCTGACCGCTGGCCGCGTGAAGCAGACCATAGCGTCGCCGGACGGCAAGGAACTGGTCCTCGGCCATTTTGACGCACCTGCCCACTTCGGTGAGACGAGTCTCATAGATCGTCAGCCCCACATGGCTGACGTGGTGGCGATCACCGACGCGGAGGTCCTCACACTTGACGCGCGTGACCTGGAAAGAGCGATCCGCTTCCAGCCACGCCTCGCGGTCTCACTTATCGCGGCCCTTTCGCACCGTTTGCGGGAGACTATAGAGCGCCTCGAGAACCTGACGTTTCACGACGCCGCCCACAGGGTCATCAGGGTGATGTTGAACATGGCGACGGCGCGCAACGATATGACTGGCATGCCGGTCATATCTGGGTTCACCCACTATGATATCGCGACACTCGCCGGCACCTCGCGTGAGACCGCTAGCCGGGTCATCTCCTCTTTGACCCGGGACGGTGTTGTGACGGTGCGCGGCAGGACGATACTCGTCGATCTGGAGAGAATGCGGGGCGAGATCGCCGCCCGGTGATCTCGCCAACCATGCTCGCTGCTCCGAACCAGATTCGCTCACGCGGGCTCACTTGTGGTTTTGTCACCGTCTCTCCGGGGAGATATACCAGGCAATAGGAACCCGACCGACGGAGGCATCATGAAGGATTTCACCCTCGAAGAGTTGGCCCGCTACAACGGCAAGGACGGCCAACCAGCCTACGTGGCGTTCAAAGGTGTCGTATATGACGTGACCGAGAGTGCGATGTGGGGAGAGGGCGAGCACGAGGCGATGCACGACGCCGGTGCCGACCTCACCGACGAGCACGCCGATGCTCCACACGATGAGTACATCGTGGACTTCCCCGAGGTCGGACGCCTCGTCTAGCCGTCGACGCGTCCAAAGATGGCTACACTCTCCACATGGTAGGTCTGCGGGAACAGGTCGTGGGGGGTCGCGCCCATCAACTCATACCCGCTTGCGGTCAACCGCGCCGCATCTCTGGCGAGCGTTGCCGGGTCACACGACACGTACGCGATCGTGCGCGCTTCCGTGCCCGCGAGGGCGGTGAGAGTGTCGGGGTGCAGGCCGGAGCGCGGCGGGTCGACGACGGCAAGGTCGAAGGTGCCCAGTGATGCAAGCTCACGGGCCACGTCCCCGCCCACGATGTCAGCTGACACACCGGCCGTCTCAAGGTTTCGGCGCAGGTCAGCGAGTGTGTGGCGAGAGCCCTCGACGGCGACCACTTCGGCGGCCCGGTTTGCGAGCGGCACGGTGAAGGTGCCGACGCCGGAGTAAAGGTCGAGCACACGATCGTCCTCCTGCGGTTCGATCGCCGCGAGAACGGACCCGACCAAGATCTCAGCCGCAGCAGTATTTATCTGGAAGAACGATGGAGCCGAGACGGACATCCTGTTACCGGCGAGCCGTTCTATCCAGTGCCCACGGCCACGAAGTACTTCCACGCCGGCGACGGCCCGCTCCTTGTCCGGTCCCTTCACCAGCACGCGAACCACGCTGGTTGCGCCGACCGCGTCGGCAAGGGCCTTGGCCACCAGCTGTCGCGGGAA
This sequence comes from Coriobacteriia bacterium, assembly GCA_014859265.1. Classification (GTDB taxonomy): domain Bacteria; phylum Actinomycetota; class Coriobacteriia; order Anaerosomatales; family SLCP01; genus SKKZ01. The sequence goes on along the minus strand of JACUUN010000250.1, from coordinate 41,862 downwards.
GGGCCCTGGCTCGGTCCAGAGTGCCACTTGCAGGTCGTGCCCGTGATGTGAGATACGGATTCCGACCCGGCGAAGCCCGAGATGGCTGTGCCTTCCCGAGAGGTACCGGAGGGCTCCTGCCAGCGCGCGGGGTGCGTCCCGGGTGCGATCTGGCAGCAGGAGGCAGCGGTCGATCGGCACGAGTGAGGGTTCTCCCAGCTGGTGGAGGCCGAGACGCAGGCCAGCGGCCGCTTCCTCGGCGACGAACTCCATTCTGTTGCGATAGCCGTACGTCGCGGACGCCGCGACGATTGGGGGCACGTCGACCGGGAGCTTGGCGATTCTGCTGAACGCGTCGGAGACGATGCGAGCCTTTGCGGTACGCTGCACGTCGTCAGAGATGTGCTGCCACTGACATCCGCCACACATGCCGAAGTAGGGACACGGCGCCTCCACGCGATCCGGCGAGGGCTCAAGGACTGAAGTGATGCGTGCGTCGACGCGGTTCCCATGATCGGCAACGATCTCGATATCGGCGATGTCACCAGGGCATCCACCGCGCACGAAGGCGACCCGGCCATCATCCAGCCGTGCGATTGCGTCACCCCCATGCGCGAGTGACTCGATGCTGACGCGCAAGACGCTATCCTTTCGGCAGGCGACTCGGATATCGTAGCGCACCACCCGGAAGGCATGTGCAGGCAGGACTGAAGCATCGGGGCGGTCATGCCGATACTCGAAGGAGCTATAGTGAAGGAGGCCGCCAGGAGTTCGATGCGGCCCCGAGGAGGAGGTTTCGAGGTAATGGCATCCAAGAAGGTGCTCATAGTCCACGATGATGCGGCGTTGGTCGACCGGATGCGGGCGTCCCTCGTTGCGACGGGGGCAGCCATTGAGATCGTGAGCGCGATCGGGGGACCGCGAGCACTCGGCATTATGTCGACACAACACGCCGATGTCATCGTGGTCGACGCCGAACTTGTCGGCATCGACGGCTACTCGCTGACCCAGCAGCTGAAAGAGAATCCGGACACCGCCCAGGTACCGGTTGTGATTATCAGCCTCAACCCGACCGAGGCCTCGGCACTCAAAGCCCGCCAGGTCGGTGCTGCGGCGCATCTGTCGGCCAGTGGCCCGATCGAGGCCATCACGGCCAAGATCGTGTCACTCGCGGGCATGGGTTCCGCCCCCGCACAGCAGCCGGTTCCCGTCCCCGTGGGAGTCGAGGCCGAGACGGCAGCGACTGCGGGTGCCGTCACACCTTCGCGCGGAGCCCGCGTATCGCCGCCAGCTTCACAGATGTCTCCTTCGTACGAGCCGGAGGCCGGGGAGCTGCTCAGACCCGCCGCGCCACTCGCCGACCCGGTCGATTCTCCCTACATGCCCGAAGTGGCTGTGGTAGGGGAGGACCAGCAGGAATCGGGTATCCCACACATAGACGATCTCCTGTGCATTATGATCGACCGGGGCGGATCGGACCTTCATCTGACGGTCGGCAGCCCGCCCGGAATCAGGCTTCGGGGCGAGATCGTGCCCCTCGAGAACACCGAACCGTTGCGGCAGCGCGACACGATGGAGATGATCCTGAACCTGCTCTCCGAAGAACAGCGCCGCCGCTTCGAAACCGAACTTGAACTAGACTTCGCATACAGCATTCCGGGCGTGTCGCGCTTTCGCGCCAACGTCTTCCAGCAGCGTAACTCCATGGGAGCGGTCTTTCGCGTTATCCCTCTCAAAATCCCGACACTCGAAGATCTGGGCTTGCCCAAGGTCTGCCGCTTCCTCGCGGACCGACCCCGGGGCCTCGTGCTCGTGACGGGCCCGACGGGCTCCGGTAAGTCCACCACTCTGGCGGCGATGATCGACCACATCAATGAGACCCGCCCGCTCCACATCGTCACGCTCGAGGATCCGATCGAGTTCATGCACCGCAACAAGCGCTCGTACGTCAACCAGCGCGAGGTAGGAGAGGATACCCACTCCTTCGCCGCTGCCTTGAAGCGCGTGCTGCGTCAGGATCCCGACGTGATTCTCGTCGGTGAGATGCGCGACCTCGAGACGATCGCGGCCGCGATTACCGCAGCCGAGACCGGTCACCTCGTTCTGGCAACCCTGCACACTACCGGTGGTCCTGCCACGGTTGACCGCATCATCGATGTCTTTCCGCCGCACCAGCAGCAGCAGGTTCGCATGCAGTTGTCGGGGACCCTCGAGGGAGTGCTCTCGCAGGTCCTCCTGCGGGCGACCGATGGCAGGACCCGCGTCATGGCTATGGAGATCATGCTCGGTGTCCCGGCCATCTCCAATCTCATACGCGAGGGCAAGACCCACCAGATGTCGACCATCATCCAGGGCGGAGCGTCGGTCGGCATGCAGACGCTCGATCAGCATCTCAAGACGTTGCTGCAGGCCGGCAAGGTCACCTTCGAGGAGGCCGTCAGTAAGGCCCAAGCCCCGCGCGATTTCGCGCAGATGGTCGGACGCAAGATCTGAGAGGGGTACATACACAGCGCGATGGCCAACCGACCATGAGAGGCGCGGTGTATGGACACTGTTCGCGTTCGCTGGAGCGAGAAGCGGCAGCTTGTCGGGTGGGATGATGGCGGCCACGGCATCGTTATGGATGCCCGTTCCGAGTACCACGGGGAGGCATCGGGAGTGCGCCCCATCGAGCTGGTGCTCTATGGGATCGCCGGATGCACCGCTATGGACGTGATTTCCATCCTGGAGAAGAAGCGGCAGGACGTCCGGGGTATCGAGATTCTGGTCCAGGGCGAGCAACGTACCGACGAGTATCCCAAGATCTACACCGAGATCCGCCTCCACTACATCGTCACCGGCTTCGGCGTGTCCAAGGAGGCGGTGCGCCGGTCGATACAGCTCTCCGAGGAGAAGTACTGCTCGGTCGGTGGTATGCTCGGCCCGCAGGTACGGACCGTGACCTCGTTCGAGGTCCGTGAGGCTCCCGTGCCCGGCACACCGTCGAGATAGGAAGGCCGTCGATGTCCGATGCGGTGCTGCTTCCGGTGTACAACGAAGAGGGAACCGTAGGCGCGGTGCTCGACGCCGTACGGCGGTACTTCCACGGTGACGTCCTCGTTGTGGATGATGGCTCGACCGACGACACGGCGGGCGTGCTTGCGGAGCGCCACGACGTCTCGGTGATCACACACCCTTTCAACATGGGCTACGGGCGCGCACTTGCCGAGGGGTTCTCGGTGGCGCGCGCACGCGGGTGCGATCGCGTAGTGACGATGGACTGCGACGGCCAGCATGAACCCGCGCACATCCCCGGGTTCCTGGCGGTTCTCGACGAGGGCTGGGACATCGTCTCGGGGAGTCGGTACCTGCCCGACAGCGAGGAGCTCGGCATTGTCGCTCCGGGTCAGCGCCAGGAGGTGAATCGGCGGGTCACCGAGGAGATCAACCGCGTGAGCGGTTGGACGCTTACCGACGCGTTCTGCGGCTTCAAGGCATACCGGCTCTCGGCTCTGGACGGAATCGAGCTCTGCGAGCCTGGTTACGCCATGCCCGTCGAGATGTGGGCGAAGGCCTACCGTGCGGGGCTGCTGGTGCGGGAACTGGCTGTCGAGCGAATCTACTGCGACCACAACCGCTCCTTCGGCGAGGCGTTTGACGACCCTGAGCACCGGTTCGGCTACTACATGCGCGTCTGGCGACAGGCGCTGGGCGCGGAGAGGACGTGACGCGGTGACCGATGTCGTGTGCGTGGGGGCACACCCCGACGACGTTGAGATCGGCATGGGAGCAACCGTTGCCGGAATGGTGCGGGAGGGGCTGTCCGTTGCGATCGTCGATCTTACCGACGGCGAACCCACTCCGGCAGGCACCCATGAGACCCGTCTAGCCGAGGCCGCGGCCGCCGCACAGCGGCTGGGTGTGAGCGAGCGCCGTACACTCACGCTGCCGAATCGAAGTCTCTTCGACACCGAGGAGGCACGTACCGCTCTGGCCGAGATCTTCCGCGAGCTACGGCCCCGCGTGGTCTTCGGTCCGTATCCCGTCGACGCACATCCCGACCACGTGGCCGCATCAGCCATCGTTCAGGCCGCGCGCTTCTGGGCCAAGCTGACCAAGACGGAGATGGCGAGGGAACCTCACCACCCCGCACGTCTCTACCGCTACATGGCGGTTCATCTGCGACTCGTCCGGGAGCCTTCGTTTGTCGTCGACGTGACCGAAGACCTGCCGGCTAAACTTGAGGCTCTCGCCATGTATCACTCGCAGTTCTCCGCGAACCCGGCGAATGTTGGCCTGATCGAGACGATGGAGGCTGTAGCGCGGATGTGGGGTGGCACCATAGGCACCGCTGCAGGCGAACCGTTCTTCTCCGACGAGCCGGTTGGTATCCGCACCGTGGGCATGCTCGTCTGAGGAGGGCCTCTGCCATGCGTGCACGTGCCGACATGCCATCGGGTCACGGAGAGCTCGTGGCACGTCCCCCGATCGCCGAGTGGGCCGAACTCGCCTGCTCCAACGCCCGGATGGCGGACGCGTGGCGTTTCCACGTCGGAGGGCAGCCGGTTGGCACGGTGCGGGAGGCGGCGCGCAGGACGCTTCTGGAGACCGCCTCAAGCGTCACCGCAAGGTGGGGCATCGACGCAGCGCCGCTGTCTTCCGATCCCGGCCCCATTGTGGTGACCGGTCATCAGCCTGACCTCTACCATTCTGGTGTGTGGATCAAGGACTTCCTTCTGCAACGCATCGCCCAAGAGACGGGTGGTACGGGAGTAGACATCGTGGTCGACACCGATGCTTTCGACTGGGTGGGCATCAAGGCTCCGTGTCTCGATCCCGCAGTGGCCAGGTGCCGACAGTACCTTGCCGTCGGGACGCGCGACTCGTGCTACGCGTGCGCGCCCGTGCCCTCAGCGGAGCACATCGAGGACTTCTGTGCCTCGGCCTCATCGATGCTCTCAACCTTGCCGGCGCCCGCCATCGCACGTCACTTCTCTGACTTCTGCGACGCGCTTCGCACAGCCGCGCCCGTGAGCAGATCGCTCTCCGAACTCATCACCGGTGCCCGGCGGCGCTTCGAGGGGAGCATCACAGACTACCTTGAGCTTCCGGTGACCGCCGCAGCCGCGACAGGGCCGTTCCGAAGGTTTGCACTTGACATCCTGCTTGACGCCGAGCGCTTTGCGGTCTGCCATAACACCGAACTCGATGCGTACCGCTCGCTCAACCGGATCCGCTCTGCGGCGCAGCCCTTCCCGGACCTCGAGATCATGCAGCGGCGCGTAGAGGTACCCTTCTGGCTCATAGGCCCTGAGGGCAGGTTCCCGGTGCGTGTGGAGGACACAGGGGCGGGTGTGGAGTTGCTTGGGCCGGAAGGACTTCAGGTCCTCCTGCCCTACGAGGTCGAGGACGCGATCATCGCGCTCGAAAGCTCGGGGGTCACCCTCGCGCCCCGGGCAGTGACGCTGACGCTGTTCTTCCGGACCTTCCTTGCGGACCTCTTCATCCACGGAATCGGAGGAGACCGGTACGACCGCATCACCGACGGGCTTGCGGAGCGCTGGTGGGGAATCACGCTGCCCCCCTACGCGGTGGCTTCGCTCACGATGTATCTCCCTCTCGGTGCCGTCATGGTGACCGATGAGGACATCGCTTTCATCGACCGCAGGTTGCAGCGCCTGGAACACAACCCCGACGAAGCGCTCGGTGAGGTGACGTTCGATACGGTCGGGGAGCGGCGTAGCGCACTAGCGCTGGCCGAGGAGAAGCAGGCTCTCGTTGCCGAGATCTCTACTCCGGGCGCAGATCGCAAGTCACTCGGCGCCCGTATCCGGGAGGTGAACAACGAGCTGGCGAGCCTGGTTGAGCCACTCGCGGCGGAGCTGCGTGAACGCCGCCAGCGGTTCGTATCACAGCAGCGCGATGCGGAGATAGTGACCGATCGGACCTACCCGTTCTGCCTGTGGAGTCCGGCCGAAGTGGCGGACAAGGTCCTGTAGCGTGGCGCAGATACGGGTGCGTGCTATCATGGTCGCCACCCCAAGGGGTTTCGGCGTCATCGGAGAAAGGAACCAAGCATGGCCATACCCGTCGTCGACTCGAATCTCTGTACCGCATGCGGCATCTGCGTGGACGAGTGCCCCCAGAGCTGCTATGACCTCGAGGACGTCGCCGTTCTCGCGCGTCCCGACGACTGCACCGAGTGCGACATCTGCGTAGACGAGTGTCCGAGCGAAGCGATCTCGATGTAGTGGTTCACGCACGTGTGATACGAAGGTCGGCCATGTGCCGGCCTTCGTGCTTTGCCGAGTGAATTCAGCCGCGCGGGTCCATGCGGTCCTCGACGTAGAGCTTCGGTTCCTCGCCCTTGAGTAGACCGACGAATCGTCGGTGGTGCCTCAGGTATACGAGCCCGCCGAGGAGCAAGACGAACAGCATGTCTTGCTGGCCGGTTATCATGACATAGACGGGGAGCGAGAGCGTCGCGGCCACCTGTCCGGCCATCATGTATCGAGTCACGGCGATGACCGTGAGACCCACGACCAACACGAACAGGAAGTACCGCCAGTCGTAGGCCAGCAAGGCCCCTCCGCCCGTTGCAAGCCCCTTGCCACCGAGTATCTTGCGCTTGGCGATGGAGAGCCACAACGAGTAGTTGTGACCCAGCACGGCGCCGAGTACGACGGCCTGGGGTCCGAGCACTGCGGCGGCGGCGTATGGCGCAGCCCGTCCACTCCACGCGGCTCCTCCGGCAGCGGGCAAGGCCGGGTCGATCAGCATGAGGGGTATCGTCACCGCTGCGAGTGTGGGCAGCAGTCCTTTAAGCGCATCGGCGAGCATGGCCACGGTGAACCATGCCCACGAACCTGTGGTGCGCCGGACGTTCATGGCACCGACGTTGCCGGTCCCATGAACGGTGATATCCTCTCCGGCGACGGTCTTCACGATGATATAGGCGAAGGGGATCGACCCGATGAGATAGGCAACCAGAATCATGAGGGCGACCGGCCATAGGAGGGTAGAGAGGCTGTCTATGCCAGCCTCCTGGACGACAGCGAAGAGTGACATCCTCATCTGCATGTTCTGGTCGACCAGAGAGAAGAGCGACATGCGTTACCACCTCCCCGGTACGATGACCTCGAGGGCTCCCGGCAGTACCGAGATCTCGTAGGTCGAGGCGAGGATTACCTCTCCGTCGATCTGGCCTTCGATCGGGACCTCGGAGTCGACCCGGATCGATCGGTGAAGCCCGAGGGTAACCGGTCGCATCCACCCGTGGTGACCGACCACGACGAAGGGGAGGCGCAGGAGGGCACCGAGCAGACTGACCTTCCAGATGATGCAGGTATCGAGCAAGCCGTCATCGTCCCTCGCATGCGGAGTGATCTTGAAGCCGCCGCCGTAGGTCGGGCCGTTCGTCGCGGCCACCAGCAAGAGCTCCCTCTCCTCCGGCGGACTATCGTCGATACTCAGGGTGACGTGATGGGTGTAGAACTGCCTGAACAGGACGATGAAGAGTGCGCGCATGTAGAGCATGATTCCGGACCAGCCGGTCGTGCTCTTGAGTTCCACGGCCTTCGCGGTCACGCGTGCGTCGAAGCCGACCGCGACCGAGTTGGCGAAGTAGACGCCGTTGACGACGCCGATGTCGACGCTGGTACGCGCTCCGCCGATAATCTGGCGTGCGGCTGCCGTCAGGTTCGACGAAATGCCGAGGGTGCGGCGGTAGTCGTTGCCAGTGCCCGTGGGAAGCAACGTGAGTGCGGGGCGCCCTTCAGCCGGTCGCTGCATGATGCCATTGAGAACCTCATGCACGGTTCCGTCGCCACCCACCGCGACCACCGTGTCATAGCCGTTTGCGTTCCGCGCAAGGACCGTGGCGTGTCCCGGGTTTTTCGTGACGACCAAGTCGTGGTCGATCTGCCCGTCGAGTAGCCCTGAAACCACCGGAATCAGATCGCGGGTTATTCCGTGCCGCGCTGCGGGGTTCACGATGACGAGAGTCCTACCGAGCACCGTGTCCTCCCTGTTCTGGGTGGGTTCATGCCCCTCTTCGTGCTCTGGTGACGTCGCGTCCGGTATGTTAGAGTGCGGTGCGCTCGCCCTCGTAGCTCAGTGGATAGAGCGTCTGCCTCCGGAGCAGAAGGCCACAGGTTCGAATCCTGTCGAGGGCACCATCCGAACTTGCCGTGTGGCCCGGTTACACCGGGCCACACGCGTTTCACTCGGGTCTAGGACTCCTTCTCTGCCTTTGCCTGCTCGACGATCTTCTTGGCCATATCGAAGGGCACTTCGGCGTACTCGTCGACCGTGATGGTGTACGTTCCGGCACCACTCGTGATAGACCGCAGGTGCGGTGAGTAGTGGACTACCTCAGCGTAAGGAACCTGGGACTTGATGGTCTGGATTCCTGCTTCGGGCGAGTCCATGCCGAGGATGCGGCCGCGCATGGAGCTGATGTCACCCATAACCGCTCCAGCGTACTCGTCCGGCACCTCGATCTCGAGTGTCGCGATGGGCTCGAGGAGAATCAGGTCAGCCTTCTCAGCGGCTGCGCGGAACGCGATTCGCGCAGCGGTCTTGAACGCTATCTCCGAGCTGTCGACCGAGTGGTAGGAGCCGTCGTAGACAGCAGCCTTCACGTCGACGACCGGATAGCCAGCGAGCACGCCCTGGACCATGGTGTCCTGGATACCCTTGTCGACCGCGGGTATGAACTGGCGGGGGATCTTGCCGCCGACGATCTCGTCGACGAACTCGTAGCCCTTGCCGGGGTTGGGTTCCAGGCGCAGCGAGCAGTCACCGAACTGCCCCGAGCCCCCGGTCTGCTTCTTGTGGCGGCCCTGGGCACTGGCACTCTTTCGGATCGTCTCCCGGTACGGGATGCGGACGTCGATGGTCTCGGCCTCGACGTGGTTGCGGTCGCGGAGATGGGCGAGCGCGACCTCGATCTGCACGTCGCCAAGTCCGGAGAGCACCGTCTGATGCGTCTCCTCGTCGCGGTTGAGGTGCAGGGTCGGCTCCTCCTCGACGAGCTTGTTCAGCGCGGTGCCGAGTTTGTCCTCATCAGCCTTGGTCTTCGCCTGGATCGCGACGGGGTAGAGCGGTTCAGGGAGCGGAAGCGGCGCGAAGGTGATCGAGCCGTCCGCAGACAGCGTGTCGCCCGTGATGACTTCGGACAGCTTAGGCAGTACCGCGATGTCGCCGGCCGGGACCGCCTCGACGTCCGTCGCGTCCTTCCCGACGACCTTGTAGACGTGACCGATCCGCTCCTTCTTGCCCGTGCGTGAGTTGATGACCTCACTGTTGGGCGTGAGGGTTCCCGAAACGACCTTCACGTAGTTGAGTCTGCCGATGTAGGGGTCGGACACCGTCTTGAACACGAACGCGGACATCGATCCTTCGGTCGTGACCTCGCGTGCTCCGCCGTCGGTAGTGGGAATCGGTCCGTGGGCCGTCGGCTGCGGGAAGAACGAGACAATCTCGTCGAGGAGGTCCTCGACGCCGTGGAGAGCGGTGGCCGAGGCGACAAACACAGGGACGAATATGCCCTGGTAGATTGCCTTGTCAAGGAGGGTCTCAAGCTCCTCCTGGGTCAACCGTTCGTCTTCGAGGAGGTATTTCTCCATGAGGGCGTCGTCGGCTTCAGCGACGAGTTCGGTGAGCTTGTCACGCGCCGCCTCGGCGGCGGGTCTAAGGTCGTCGGGGATGTCGGTGATCTGCTCTTTGTCGCCCTCGTGGTGATAGGCCTTCATGCGAATGATGTCGATAACGCCGCGAAAGTCTGACTCCGTACCCATCGGGATCTGCACGGGCCCTACTCGGTGACCGAACCTGTCATCGAGCGTGGCCATGACGGCATCGAAGTCGGCGTTCTCCTTGTCCATGCGGTTGATCAGTACCGCCCTGGCGATGCCCATCTGGTCCGCGATCCGCCACAGTCGTTCGGTCTGGACCTGCGGGCCAGCCACCGCATCGACGACGAAGAGTGCCATCTCCGCCGCGGCCATACCGGCTATGGCGTCACCGAGGAAGTCGGCGTAGCCGGGTGTGTCGATGATGTTGATCTTGACACCGTCGTGCATCACGGGGGCCAGCGCGAGGCTGATGGAGTTCTTTCGACGGATCTCCTCGGGATCGAAATCGAGGTTCGAGTGCTCATCGTCAACGCTGCCGAGCCGGTGCGTTACACCGGCCAGATGCAGCATGGCCTCGGCAAGCGATGTCTTGCCCGATCCCCCGTGACCGACGAGCACTACGTTTCGGACCTTGTCCGTGGCGGGTGCGCCCAAGTGCATCTCCTCCTTGATTGTGACCGTCTCGGAACGAGAATCCTGGTATCCGTACCGCGCTGGCGCGCGGTAGCATCCTTCGCGACAGCATACTCCTTTATCCCCCTCCAGCCACACTGTTAGAATGACGAACTGTGCCCGGGATTAGCCGGGAAGGGAAGCTATCCTGACGCGGAGCGAGAGGACACCACCACGCATGCGCGCCATCTATGTTGTACTTCTGCCACTAGCCCTCGTCATCCTTCTGGTAGGGGCAGTCGTGGCTCTTCCAGGCTGTTCAAGCCAGGTGAAGGAGTCGGCTCCCACGCCGCCACCTGCAGATACGCCGGTCGATCAGGCGGAGACAGATTCGCCCGCCCCAGAGGAGGAGTCCTTGTATACTGCTGAGTACACGCCGGACGGCACCGAGGCCGCAGTGATCACGACCTCTAAGGGCGTGATCAAGTTCGAGTTTTATCCCGAGGATGCTCCCAATACCGTGGCAGCGTTCATCGAGCGCGCGGAAGAAGGCTTCTACGACGGCACGAAGTTCCACCGTGTGGAGCCCGGCTTCGTCATCCAGGGCGGCGACCCGCTGTCCAAGACGGACGACCCCATGGTGGGTACCGGTGGCCCGGGTTATCAGCTGCGCGCAGAGTTCAACGATAGGAGCCATCTCGATGGCACCGTTGCCATGGCTCGCTCGCAGAACCCCGATTCCGCGGGCTCGCAGTTCTATATCTGTCTTGGCCCGCAGCCGTTCCTTGACGGTCAGTACACCGTTTTCGGCCAGGTCGTCGAGGGTATGGACGTGGTCAGACAGATTGCTGTCGGTGACGCGATGGAGTCCGTGCGTATCGAGCGTTCCGAGTAGACGGGGACACCGTGGACGAGGTCCGGTTCGAGGAAGGTCAGGCGGCCTACGCCGCCAAGGACTACCGCGCTGCGGCGAAAGCGTTCCTCTCGGCCGCCGGCCGTGGTGAGGGCAGCGGCGTTGCGTACCATATGGCCGGTAACTCCCTCATCAGGCTGCGCAGGTTCTCCGATGCCGTGACGGTTTATCGCCATGCCCTCAACGACGAGAGCTACGACAAGCGCAGTGCTGTCCATGCGAACCTCGGGGCTGCCCACGTGGCGCTCGGCGAGTATGCCGAGGCGGTGAAGTCGTACGATGCTGCGCTCGAAGACCCGGATTACGCGGGGCAGTACCGCGCGTTGCAGGGCAAAGCCGGAGCGCTGTTCGAGATGGGGCGCATCGAAGATGCCGCTGCCGCGTATCGTCAAGCGGCCCTCGACGGTGGCAACCCCGATCCGGGAAAGGCGCTGAACAATCTCGGTCTATGCTTCATGGCGATGGATCGGCCCACCGACGCTGTCGAGGCCTACCGGGCCGCACTTGGCTTCGATACCTATTCGGGCCGTGGACGCGCCCTGGCCAACCTCGGTATGGCGTATTACGTGATCGGTCGCCACGAAGAGGCGGTCAAGTCATTCGAGAAAGCGACAGGGATGCACGGTCACCAGCTCTCCGAGTCTGCCCAGACCGCCTATACCACCAGCACGAATCAGCTGCGTGCCCGGGAACAGCGCGAGGTCGTCGACGGGTGGAGTACGGGCGAGACGCCGCCGGTTATCGAACCCCCGGCTGAACCTGGGCCCGAACCCGGCGCGTACGTCATCCCCTCATCGGACGCGACGACGTCGATGCCGCATCCGAGCGGTGACGACGTGGATACCTTCTTCCGAATGACCGATCAGGAGATGCGCGAGCGTGACCGTGAGGCGAGGCGCACTGAACGTCGTATGAAGAAGAGCGAGCGTAGTCCGTGGGCCGCTGTCGTCGTAGCAGTTGTCGTGGTCGCTCTTGCCGTCGGCGCGCTGACGGCACTGTTCATGATGGGAATCGGCTATCCAACCCAGCGGATGACAGTCACCGGCATGCTCGAGGCGCGGGCAAGCGGCAACCCGGTCGCAGGGTACTGGGTGGCGGTGCCGACCTCGGATGTCGACAGAGAAATGGCGAAGCTGCCCCCGATGACCGAGTTCACCATCGAGGGTGTGGAACGCTCGCCACGCACTTCACGCGTGACCGTCACGGTTACACCCGAGAGCGGTGCGCCGTTGAGCTACGAGATCAGTCTGGCCCGCGAAGGCGTGGGCTGGAAGGTGACGGGTGTAGAGAATGACTGGAGGTCGACAGGCGGTGGGTCGTAGGCCACACCCCCATGCCGATTCCGGTACGTCCGCATGTTCGGGAGGGATGCGGATCACGACGAAAGGATGAACGTGAACCAGAGGACCTTCATCATGATCAAGCCCGATGCAGTTGTCCGTGGACTCATCGCGCCGATTGTTGCGCGGTTCGAGGCGTGCAGTCTGAAGATCGAGCGTATGGAGCTCGGGAATGTCACGCGCGAACAGGCCGAAGCTAGCTACGCGGAGCACGAGGGCAAGCCGTTTTACACAGGTCTCGTGGCCTACATCACCTCTGGACCTGTCGTGAAGATGGTACTTTCCGGCCCCGAGGCCGTGACAGTGTGTCGCAAGTTGATGGGAGCGACGAACCCGCGTGATGCCGCGCCCGGCACCATCCGCGGCGACTTCGGCCTGACGCTGGACGCGAACATCATCCATGGCTCGGACTCACCCGAGTCCGCCACTCGCGAAATAGCCATCTTCTTCGGCGAGTAGAGGTCCGGAGACCCGGTTCATGTGTGAGGCCGCGCGGCTGTGATGGAGCACGGGTGTCGGCCGTTCGCGTCGCGATATTTGCAGGATTGCGGCTTTGATGGTTGAATTTCTTTCTAATTACTTGATGTGACCTATGAGGGGACGACACGAAGTGCCCACTCGCGCCTTCAATGGTGGGGTGCACCCCGCAGACCGCAAAGATGCAACGAGTGCGCACCCGATTACTCGTGCCCCCGTGCCCGAGGTCCTGAGGGTCCCGCTCTCCCAGCACCTCGGTGCCCCCTGTTCCCCTCTGGTTGCGAAGGGCGACCGCGTGGTGCGCGGTCAGGTCACCGGCGACGTCGAGGCGATGGTGAGTGCTCCGGTCCATGCCCCGGTGGACGGCGAGGTTACAGACGTCGGGCCGGTAGTGCTCGCTTCGGGTGCCCGCGTCGTGGCAGTGTCCATAACCCCTGATGAGGTGCAGGAGTTCGACCGTTTCGAGCCGGTCGAGCGCTCGGAGAGCGTTCCCGAGACGGTGCGCGCCGCCGGCATAGTCGGCCTCGGCGGGGCGACGTTTCCCACGTCGGTGAAGCTACAGCCGCCGAAGGACATGCCAGTAGGGACCGTCATCCTCAACGGGTGTGAGTGCGAGCCCTACCTCACTTGCGATCACCGCACCATGCTCGAACGCCCGGGGCGCGTCATCCGGGGGGCGGAACTCATAGCCAAGGCTGTTGGGGCGACCCGCGTCGTCATCGCTGTGGAGGACAACAAGGAGGACGCTGCCGTGGCTCTTCGGGCCGAGGCTGGTCCGGGTATCGAAGTGCTCGTTCTGCCGACCCGCTATCCCCAGGGTGCCGAGAAGCAGCTGATTTGGGCTGTGATCGGAGGCGAGGTGCCGCACGGCAAGTTGCCTGCGGCCACGGGAGCGCTCGTGCACAACGTCACCACTGCCGCTGCCGTAGCCGATGCGGTTGACGAAGGACGCCCCCTCATGGAGCGCGTGGTGACGGTTACCGGCAACGTCCGGAATCCAGGCAACTACCTGACTCTGCTTGGAACCCCGGTGGAAGCTCTCATCGAGGCTGCGGGTGGCATGTCCGGCGAGTACGGGCGGGTCGTAGCCGGCGGCCCCATGACCGGGATGGCTCTGGCCGACCTGTCGGTGCCGGTGGTCAAGGGCATGGGCGGGATCGTCGTACTCGATTCGGGTGATACCGCTCCGGCGGTGCACGGTGACCAGCCCTGCATCCGTTGCGCGCGCTGCTCGGACGCGTGCCCGATGATGCTCGAACCCTACGCGATCGGGATATACGCGAACCGGAGCGACTGGGATGGCGCAAACCGTTTCCACGCGCTTGACTGCATCGAGTGCGGGTGCTGCAGCTTCGTGTGTCCGACCCGCAGGCCGCTCGTGCAGCTGATTCGCCGCGCCAAACAGGTCCTTCTCGAGAAGGGGGCGTCGCTGTGAGTGCCGCCGCGAGCCCCACACGGATGAAGGTTGCCTCCTCGCCTCACATCGCGGTCAGGGAGAACGTCGCACACATCATGCTCTGGGTCGTGGCAGCCCTTGCGCCGGCGACACTGTGGGGCGTCTGGAACATGGGTATGGTCGCCGTGGTGCTGCTTGCATCATGCATCGGCTCATCGGTCGGTACCGAGTGGGTATGGAACAGGATCGTGCGGCGGTCCCAGACGTTGTGGGATGGCAGTGCGCTCGTCACGGGCCTTCTGCTCGCACTGGTGTTGCCGCCACGGACTCCGTGGTGGATGGGTGTGGCGGGAGGCATCATCGCCATCGGTCTCGCGAAGATGCTCTTCGGCGGCCTTGGCTGGAATCTCTTCAACCCGGCTCTTGTGGGCCGTGCGGTCCTGTCGGTCTCTTGGATGGGTGTGCTCGCCGACGTGCGGCCTTTCCCGGGGGGCTGGCACTCGGTGATCGACGTTCCCGCAACGGGCAGCCTCGATGCGATTAACGGTGCTACGCGGCTTGCCATCGCGACGGCCGACCGGGCTGCAGGCGGAGGCTACGGCATCGACCTTGCCGCCTACTACCAGCCGCTGCTCCTGCGCAACCTCGAAGGCTCGTTCGGAGAGGTCTCGGGCCTGCTGCTTATCCTCGGCGGTGGCCTTCTCATCGCGAAGAGGATCATCGACTGGCGGATACCGGCGGGCTACATCGCGACGGTGGGCGTGCTGTCCTGGGTGTTCGGGTCCGATCCCGTATTCAGCATTCTGGCCGGCGGCGTTCTGCTCGGAGCCTTCTTCATGGCTACGGACTACGTCACTTCGCCGATGACGCGTGCCGGGCGCCTGGTGTTCGGTTGCGGCTGTGGGTTCTTCAACGTCGTCGTCCGCTTGTTCGGCCCGATGCCGGAGGCGACCACGTTTGCGATCCTTTTCATGAACGGACTCGTCCCCCTGATCGATCGTGGATTCGCCCCGCGCACGTTCGGGTGGGTGAAGCGCCGTGGTTAGAAGAGCTGCATCAACACCGCTCAACATGGTCGGTGCCGTGCTTGCCACCTGTCTCGTCGCGGCGACGGCACTGACCGTCACCTACGAGCTGACGCGTGAGCGCATCATCGAGCAGGAAAGAGCAGCCGAGCGCTTGGCGCTGGGGAGTGTCCTTCCAGGCTCGGCCGGCTACGAGTCAGTCGATGACCTTCTCGAGCCCGCTGCCGCGGCAGCGGGTGACATCACCGTTCAGGGAGTCTACCGTGCTGAGACCGACGACGGATCGCTGTATGGCTGGGGCGTGCGCGTTGCACCTCGTGGGTACGCTGGACCGGTGAACATGGTTGTGGGTTTGGATAGAGATGGGACAGTACTCGGTGTCAGTATCATCACCATGAACGAGACACCAGGGCTGGGCACCAGGATCGTCACCGAGGCTGGCTGGATCGAGCAGTTCGAGGGTTGGCAGGGCGCGGACATCGACGCATCAGCACGCGAGTTCGACGCGATTGCTGGCGCGACCCGCTCTTCGGTCGGCGTGCGAAACGGCGTGACTGCGGCTGGAAGGGTCTATGCGGAGGTCCTTTCGACGCAGGGTGGAGAGGTAGGTGCGCCATGAGGGAGTGGGTAGCGGTCTTCAGACGCGGCATCGCCATCGACAACCCGCTCACGGTCCTGATGATCGGCCTGTGCGCCACCCTCGCGGTATCCACCAAGGTCGAGGGCGCGCTGTTTATGGGTCTCGCGGTCATATTCGTCCTGGGCATGTCGAGCATCATCGTTTCCTCGATCCGCTCGCTCGTGCCCGAGCAGGTGAGAATCCCCGTGTTCATCGTGATCATCGCTTCGTTCGTCACCGTCGTCGATCTCACCCTGAAGGCTTTCTTCCCGGATATCTACCTCTTCCTGGGTGTGTGGATTCCGCTCATCGTCGTGAACTGCATAATCCTCGGTCGTGCCGAAGCGTTCTCGTATCACCAGCCGGTCAGATTGGCGGTCGCCGATGGGCTCGGCATGGGTCTTGGCTTCAGCGTCGTGATCGTTGCGCTCGCCGCGATACGCGAGCTGTTCGGCAGCGGGGAGATCGTGTTCCTCGGCATGAGGCTCATCACGTTTCCCGAGTGGTACAGGCCGCCGGGTGTTCTGCTGCTGTTCCCTGGCGCCTTCATCATCTTCGGGTTCATCATCGCGATCGCGAAGTGGTACAACATGCGCACCTCTGGGCGCCTCATCCAGCCCGATCCGCACTGCACGATCAAGGAGGGGAGTCGCTAGACATGGAAACCCTTCAGCATTTTGCCCTGCTGCTCGTCGGGGGCGCTCTGGTCAACAACATCCTTCTGACCCGGTTCATCGGGCTGTGCCCGTTCTTCGGCGTCTCGAGTTCGGTCGACACGAGTCTCGGCATGGCGGGTGCGGTCGTGTTCGTCATGACACTCGCTACCACAGCGACGTGGGTGTTCTGGAACGTGCTGCTCGTGCCGCTCGGGGTGGGGGACTTCCTGTACATCCCGGCGTTCATCCTTGTGATCGCCGCGTTGGTGCAGTTCGTCGAGATGTACCTGCGCAAAGCGAGCCCTGCGCTCTACCGCTCCCTCGGAATCTTCCTGCCTCTGATCACCACCAACTGCGCCGTGCTGGCGACTGCGACCGAGTCAGTCCGCCCGGGCTTCTTCAAGATGGGCATCGAGTACGGGTTCAGCTTCGGTGAAGCGCTCGTCTACACGGTCGGCATCTCACTCGGTTTCGGGATCGCCCTGCTGACCTTTGCAGCGCTGCGGGAGCGTCTCGAGGTAGCGCCCGCTCCCGAGGTGATGCGGGGCACTCCGATGGCGTTCATCACCGCGGGCCTCCTGTCGCTCGGCTACGTCGGGCTTGCAGGGCTGTTCGGACTCTGAGAAAGGCATGTGAGTGGACGCGACCCTCGTCATAAAGGCCGTAGCCGCATTGAGCGTCATCGGCCTTGCTGTGGCCGCGATGCTCTCCGCCGCCTCGCGCAGGTTCTACGTCGAGGTTGATGCGACGGTGGAGCGGGTGCTAAGCGTGCTCCCCGGGGCGAACTGTGGTGCCTGTGGCAACCCGTCGTGCTTCGGCGCGGCCGAGGCGATGGCGAAGGGTGACCTCCCTGTGACCGCGTGCACAGCCGGAGGCCAGCAGGTCGCGGATGCAGTCGCCGAGGCCCTGGGCGTCGAGAAGTGTGCGGTGGCATCGATCGTGTCCTTGCGACACTGTGGCGGGGGGCGGGCAGCCTCGCGTTCGTTCGATTACAGCGGTGTGTTGGAGTGCAACGCGGTAGCGCGCCTCGCCGGAGGCGACCTTATGTGTCCGGCGGGCTGCTTCGGATACGGTGACTGCGCACGCGCGTGTCCGTTCGACGCTATCATCATGGATGCGCGGGGACTCCCCGTCATCGATCTGGACAGGTGTACTGGGTGCGAGATATGCGTGCGTGAGTGCCCCAGAGGCAACATCGGGCTCCTTGCGATGGTGCCCGAAGACGGTGCTGTCGCGGTGCGATGCAACTCGCACGACAAGCCCAGGGCGCGCAAGGATTACTGCTCGATGTGCTGCACAGCGTGCAAGAAGTGCGAGAAGGCATGCCCGGCCGATGCAATCCACGTGATCGACCTGCTCGCAGTTGTCGACTACGACAAGTGCATCGCGTGCGGCATGTGCGTCGATGTCTGCCCCCAGGAGTGCATCGACCTTTCCGGCCGCGCTGCCATGGCTCCCGCGGCGACTCTGGATGGCCGCGGCCCCAAGGTTGATGGGTTCAAGCCGGTCGTCCCCGAGCGCTCCATCGGGGAGGAGCAGGGATGACAAGAGGCGATACACTGGTCGTGGTCGCGGTTGTCGCCCTCGCGCTCCTGAGTGCCCCGACCGCCGGTGCGCTAGTTGCCCCCGCTGGAGGGATGGCCGTACTTCGCGGTCCCGCGGGAAGCACGACCGTCGACCTGTCCTCGCCGGGCCGGTATATCGTGTCAGGACGCACCGGGGACGTCGTTTTCGAGGTCGATGAAGGTGCGATCACCGTGACCTCGGCCGATTGTCCCGACCAGTTGTGTGTCCGCATGGGTGCGGCAGCTCCGGGGCGGCCGGTCATCTGCGCCCCCAACGGTGTCAGTGCGACATTCGCCAACGGTCCGGGGGAGAGTCTCGATGCTGTCTCCCGCTGATCGAAGTGCCGCGCAGCGCATCGCGTCGACCGCGGTGCTGCTTGCCCTCGCCGCTGTGCTCGGATACTTGGAGAGTGTGGTGCTGCCGCCGCTTCCGGTGCCCGGGCTGAGGGTCGGGCTCGCCAATATCGTGGTCGTGTTCGCCCTGGCGACGTACGGCCCGCGCGTGGCAGGCATCGTGTCAATCGGCCGCGTGTTCGTTGTGGCCCTCGCCGCGGGTACCCTCGGCGGCCCGTCGTTCCTGCTCTCCCTGGGGGGCGCGTTGGCTGCCCTTGCGGTGATGATCGTGCTCGCTTCGGCGGGACCGCTCTTCTCCGTCATCGGCTGGTCGGTCGCAGGCTCAGCAGCCCACGTCGCCGGGCAACTGCTGGTGGCTGCCGCACTCGTCACCTCCGCTGCCCCGCTTGCGCTTCTCCCCGTGTCGCTCGGTCTGAGTATCCCCCTCGGGTTCGCTGTCGGTTACTCTGCCCGTCTCCTTATCTCCCGCGTCCCCGACTTGTCACTGTCGGCTGCCGGTAGGTAGGGAGGTGGGCGCTGTGGCGCCTCGCCTGATGGAGAACGGGGCCACCCCCCGTGAGATCGTGCTCTCCGGTCGTTCCGAGGCGTTGTCCGACGCAGCGCTTCTCTCGGTGCTCATCGGGGAGGAGGGCGACGAGCGGGCGCGCATCCTCCTCGAGCGTCATCCCGCACCCGACGGACTGTGGCGCGTGTGCGCCGAGGACCTCGTCGTGCTGCCGGGGGTCGGGCCTGCTGCGGCCTCCCGGTTCCTGGCGTGCCTCGAGATAAGCCGGCGGGCAGCCGTATGGCGCACCGGCCCGAGGAAGAGCGTCTCTACGCCGGAGGACGTAGTTGCGCTCTGTTGGCCTCAGATGCGTGGTGCCGACCGGGAGCACTTCTGGGCGCTCGCGCTCAATACGAAGAACCACGTGATGCGCGTCGTCGAGATCTCGGTAGGAAGCCTCAACGCATCGATCGTGCACCCGCGCGAGCTCTTCAAGGAGGCCGTACGGCTCTCTGCCGCATCAGTGGTGGTTGTTCACAACCATCCGAGCGGCGACCCGACTCCGTCGGGTGCCGACATCCAACTGACCCGGCGACTGGTGAAGGCCGGCGACGTGCTTGGCATCGAGTTGCTCGACCACGTCATCATCGGCGACGGGGGGGAGCATGCAAGCCTGCGCGAGCTCAACCTCATGTGAGTCGAGTCGCGCCCGCTCAAGGTCGTAACCGTATCGTGGGCAGGCATTCCCAAATGCTGTGCTACACTTGTCCGGGTCCCAGACCTGCGGTTCTCGGGAGCGAGCGCTCTCGCGGACCGTTTCGTCGTGCGGTCGCTCCGCGTGCCAGAGTGTATGCGGGCGTACTTCGGCGGCCTGGCCGCCACCGGGAAAGGAGCTGCAGCGACCGTGTCGCTTGTAGATATGTTCTTCAACTCATGGGGCGGCGACATGGCCGTCGACCTCGGCACCGCCAACACGCTCGTTTCGGTGCGTGGTCGGGGTATCGTCCTGATCGAGCCCTCGGTGGTCGCCGTCGAAAAGGACACCAAGCATGTTCTGGCCGTCGGCATCGAGGCCAAGCGTATGCTCGGACGTACACCCGGTAGCATCGTGGCGATCCGGCCCCTCAAGGACGGCGTCATCGCCGACTTCGAGGTCACCGAGTCGATGTTGCGCTACTTCATCAACAAGACGCGGGTCAAGCGATTCCCCTGGCAGCCCAAACCGCGGGTCGTCGTCTGCGTGCCCTCTGGGGTGACCGAGGTGGAGAAGCGTGCGGTGTTCGAAGCCACCATGCAGGCTGGTGCCCGTCAGGCGTATCTGATCGAGGAGCCCATGGCGGCTGCTATCGGCGCGGGTCTGCCGATTCAGGAGCCGACCGGGAACATGATTGTCGACGTCGGCGGGGGCACGACCGAGGTGGCCGTCATATCGCTGGGCGGCATCGTCGTCGCCCAGTCGATCCGAATTGCCGGGGACGAGTTCGACGAAGCCATCATCGCCCACGTCAAGCGGGCCTACAACGTGCTCATCGGAGAGCGTACCGCCGAGGAGATCAAGTTCGAGATCGGCAGCGCATGGCCGTTGCTCGAGGAGGTCGATGTCGAGATTCGGGGCAGGGATCTTCTGACCGGTCTTCCCCGGACAGTGGCCATGGAGTCCGAGGAGATACGCGATGCCCTCGAGGAACCGATCGCCGCAATCATTGCAGCAGTGAAGGCGACCCTCGAGCAGACCCCGCCCGAGCTGGCGAGCGACCTCATGGAGTACGGGATCGTGCTCACCGGCGGTGGCGCGCTCCTGAAAGGGCTTGACGAGCGGCTCAAGCACGAGACTGGCATGCCCGTACATGTGTCGGGCAATGCGCTGACGAATGTCGTCGACGGTTCGGCGATGGCTCTTGAGGAGATAGACACGCTCAAGAAGATCCTCACGGGTGCCAGATAAGGGAGGCTCGTCTCGGCGGTGCGCATCTCCCAGCGTGAGAAGACGGGCGGAGACGGGTGGATACTCGCCCTTCTCCTAGTCTTTGCATTCGTCCTCATCACCATCTACTTTCGCGAAGGGATCGGCGGTCCGCTCCACACGGCCCGGCGTGGTGTGCAAGCGGCGCTCGCGCCCGTCGGCCGGGTCGGATACGCGGCTACTTCGCCCTTCAGATCGGTCGGCGTGTGGGTCGGTGATCTTGCAATCTCGCGCAGCGACCTCGAGGCCCTTCGTCGGCAGAACGAGGAGATGCGTCAACGCCTCGCCGCCCTCGAGGAGGCGCGTCAGGAGAACGAGCGCCTACGTGAACTCGTAGGATTCGTCGAGGCACGCGAGCTCGATGTTGTTGGCGCGCGGGTAATCGGCAAACCTGCCACGCTCTGGGAGGGCACCATCACTATCGACCGTGGTACGGCCGAGGGCGTTCAAACGGGCATGCCCGTTCTGGCTGCTCAGGGGCTGATAGGTCAGATTGTCGAGTCGGTCCAGCACAGCGCCCGGGTCCGGCTGATCACGGACCAGAGAAGCGGTGTCGGGGCGATGCTGCAGTCAACACGCGCGGAGGGTGTCGTCAACGGTTCCATCGAGGGCGAGATCACCCTCGATTACGTCAGCCGTGAGAGCACCGTGACGGTCGGAGACGTCGTGCTCACATCGGGCATGGGCGGGGTCTATCCGAAGGGCCTACTCATCGGTGAGGTCTCCGACGTGCAGCTCAACGACGCGGATCTCTTCCCCCGCATACAGGTACGGCCGAGTGCTGACCTCACGGGTCTCGAGGAGGTCGTCGTGCTTATCGGCGTGCCCGTTGGACCCGAAGCGACGAGAGGTGGAGAGTGAACCGGCTCATCCCGCTCACCACGATTGTTGCCGCCCTGATTGTCCAGGTAGGCCTGGTGCCCTACATCGCGCTCGCTGGTGTCATGCCGAACGCGCTGCTTCTCGCAGCTGTTACCGTTGCGCTTGTGAAGGGCCCTCGTGCCGGCATGGTGAGCGGATTCGCTGCAGGACTGCTCTTCGATCTCCTGGGCACCGCTCCCATCGGTCCGGGGGCGCTCGTGTTCTGTGTCGTCGGCTTCGCCGCCGGATCGATACAGGAGAATACCTTCGCCGACGGGTGGCTTGTGCCGCTCGTGGTCGTCTTCTTCGCGAGCCTCACAGCCGAGGCGGCGTACGTCTTCGTGCTGGCTGTTCTCGGCGAAGGCGGGATCAGTGTGGGGGGCGTCGTCAAGCTGGCTTTCCCCGCCGCGTTGTATAATTCGGCTTTAGCCGTACTCGTCTACCCATGGGTGGCGCGCTTCTTGCGAAGCGAGAAGCCGATGACCACCTTCCGTCGTCTGGCGTAGGAGCCGGGCGCGTCGTTCCCGATATCGGGACGCCCTTCATACAGCCTTTTGGAGCCAGATACGTGGCCACCTTTCACGAACGACTCAAGCCCCGATACGCGGCGCTCGGCATCCTCTTCCTGAGCGTGCTCGGAGTCCTGCTCGTGCGTGCGTGGAGCATGCAGGTGCTCTCCGGTGACCGCTTCGCGGCCGCCGCAGAGAACAACCGGGTCCGCGAGATCACCGTCGACGCACCCCGCGGGCGTATCCTCGACAGAAACGGCGAGCCACTCGTGACGAACAGGGCTACGCTGGGCGTCACGGTTTCGCCCTCTGTCAAAGAGGACGAGGAGATGCTCTACCGGCTCTCTGTCGTACTCGATATGCCTCTCGCTGACGTCCTGGAGCGGGTGACCTCAACACGGGAGGCCGCGCTGAAACCCCGCCTCGTGGCGCTCGACGTCCCTATGCCCACGGTCGCGTACCTGGCCGAGCACCAATCCGAGTTCGGGGGTGTCGAGGTTTCGGTCGTGCCGGTGCGCGAGTATCCCCACGGGGTCCTTGCGGCTCACGTGCTCGGCTATACGGGCGAGATCTCCGAGGAGAGTCTGAACTCAGGCGAGATGGAGGGCTACGTCCTCGGGGACCTCGTGGGCAAGTCGGGTGCGGAGCGCCAATTCGAGTCGGTGCTACGGGGTGAGAAGGGGTATCGGCGCGTCGAGGTCGATGCCGTGGGGTCACCGAGACACGTCCTTGAGGAGGCCGAGCCGGTTGCCGGACGGGATGTAGTGCTCACGCTCGACCTCAAGGTCCAGCAGGTCGCTGAGGAGGCACTGCTGGGGGCGCTTGCCGAGGCGAGGGCCGACGACTTCAAGAATGCCCGTGCGGGGGCGGCGGTCGCGGTTGACGTCCGTACCGGTGAAGTGCTGGCCATGGCGAGCGTGCCCACCTACGATCCCGCTCTGTTCATCGGCGGCATCAGCATGCGCGACTGGGAGGCGCTGAACGCGAAGGATAGCGAGTATCCGCTCAACAACCGCGCGATTCAGGCGGCCTATCCTCCGGCATCGACCTTCAAAGCCATCACGGGGATGGCCGGTCTTGAGTACGGCGTCACCTCGCTCGGCCATTCGTACTACTGCGAGGGCCGCTGGACCGGAATGGGTGAGGAGTGGTCGAAGTTCTGCTGGAACCGCAGGGGGCACGGCCGCATCAGGTTCACGCGTGGCGTGGCCGATAGCTGCGATGTCGTTTTCTACGAGATCGGCTACGAGTTCTACAAGCGCGACCGCGAGGAGCTGCAGGCGTTCTCACGGCGTTTCGGGATCGGCTCACCGTTAGGGATCGATCTTCCGGGTGAGGTGGCCGGCCGAGTGCCCGACGCTGCGTGGAAGGCCGAGTTCAACGCCAACTATCCCGAATACCGGCAGTGGTTGCCTGGCGATACGGTGAACATGGCGATTGGACAGGGCGACCTGCTCACGACTCCCCTCCAGATGGTGGCCGCCTTTGCCGGAATCGCCAATGAGGGTAACGTCATGCGGCCGCATGTGCTCAAAGAGGTCCTGGACTCCAAGGGTGAGGCTGTGCGCAGCTACGAGCCCGAGGTGGCCTTCGCGGCCGAGGTCTCCCCCGAGACGCTGCGTGCGATGCACAACTCCCTGCTGGCGGTGACCGAATCGGGCACCGGTGTCAGCGCTTTCCGCGGCTTCGGTGCGCGCGTCGCAGGTAAGACGGGGACCGCGGAGGTCGCCGGCAAGGATGACTACGCGTGGTTTACCGCATACGCGCCCGCCGACGACCCCCGGTACGCAGTCGCAGTGGTGATTGAACAGGGCGGGCACGGCGGAGCCGTCGCTGCTCCTGCGGCCCGGGAGATACTGGCGGTGCTCCTCGGCTTGCCCGTCGAACATGTGCAGGCGACCGATGTCTCGAGGTGACGCCCGCATGACCTCCAGGGTTGCGGGCGTCCGTAAGTGGGCGAACCTGCCCCTCCTGCTCACCGTCGCGCTGTTGCTTCTCTACGGTGCTGTTGTCGTGCACTCGGCTATCTCGGGCTTCTCGGCGGGGAGTGCCATGTTCCAGCGGCAGCTCTTCGGCATGGCTCTCGGCTTCGTAGCGCTCGCGCTGATGTGGACTCTCGACTACAAGCGGCTTGAGGGTTGGCTCGGCCCGCTCGTCGTCTTCAACGCGCTGCTCATCGTAAGCCCGCGCATCCCGGGCCTCGGCGGGGAGGCAAAGGGGGCCACGGCGTGGCTGGAGATCGCTGGTGTACGGCTGTTCCAGCCGTCCGAGCCGGCCAAGCTCGTGACGATCGTGATCATGGCTATCGTTATCTCCCAGTTCAAGGGTGTCATCGAGCGGCCACGCGACGTGATGCGCGTGCTCGCATACCTGGCACTACCGTTCGGCCTCATCCTGCTCCAGCCGGATCTTGGTACAGGACTCGTCTTCATTGCCATCACGATGGGGGTGCTGCTGGTCGGAGGAGTGAAGCCGAAGTGGTTTCTTGTGTTCGCGCTTGTCGGCGTGATCGGGGTCGGCGTGATCTTCAAGGGCGGCTTCCTGGCGCAGTACCAGGAGGACCGGTTGCTCGTCTTCATCCAGCCGGATCGTGATCCTCGTGGCGCTGGCTACAATCTCGAACAGTCCAAGATCGCGATCGGGTCCGGCGGGCTTACGGGAAAAGGCCTCGGTCAGGGTACCCAGTCGAATCTGAATTTTCTGCCGGAACGGCATACGGACTTCATCTTCTCAGTACTCGGCGAGGAGCTCGGCTTCACCGGGTCCGTCATGTTGCTTGGCTTGTATCTCGCCCTCCTGATGACCGCACTCGAGATCTCGACATCCTCACGTGATCTCTTCGGCTCTCTGATCGCCGTTGGTCTCATCAGCATGTGGACGTTCCAGATACTCCAGAACATGGGGATGACGATGGGGCTCATGCCCATCACCGGTATCCCGCTGCCCTTCATGAGTTTTGGCTCGTCGTTCATGATCACGAACCTCGCCGGAACGGGTATGCTTCTTTCCGTATGGGCGAGGCGCTCTGGCGTCTGACATCGTCTGTCCGAGGAGGGGAAATCCCCGTGGCCCTACCGATCAACGTCCTGGATCTGCTCCGCTCGAGCTCAAAGATCAACGCGGAGCGGGAGAAACCGCTCCGCATCGTCATCATCGTCGAGCCCGACGCTCCGGACGCGCTCATCGATAGCGTTCGGGATCGCTTCAGGCCCAACACGTCGGGCGCGCTGCTGCAGATCGAAGTAGCCGAGCCGGATGTGCGTGTGGCGCTTCGCGACACCAGTGACGTGGTCATCGCCGTCGTGGGCAGCGGCTGTTCGGGTATCGCGGCGACGCTGGCCGAGGCCCGGGAGCGGGCGATCCCTGCGCTCGCGGTGGGGCTGGCCGACAGTGTGGGGGACGTCGCCGAGTGCGCTGCCCACCCCTATGCGGACACGGTTGCAGCATCCGAGGCCGAGCGTGCTGTCGATTCCGAGGTGGCCGCATGGCTCGTGGAGCGGCTCTCCGCGAAGCGGCTCGCGCTTGCGCACAACTTCACGTTCATGCGGAAGGCTGTCGCGGACGAGGCTGTCAAGGCGACCGCCATGCAGAACGCACTTATCGGGGCGGTGATGATCATCCCGGGCGCGGACATGCCGCTCATGACGCTGAACCAGGGCAAGATGCTTCTGCAGATTGCCGCCGCCTACGGTCAGAGTCTCGGTGCCGACCGCGTCAAGGAGCTTGCAGCGGTAGTCGGTGGGGGGTTCGCCCTGCGGGCTGTGGCGCGCCAGCTGCTCGTGTTCGTTCCCGGCTTCGGCTGGGCGGTCAAGGGCGCTATCGGCTATGGGGGTACGATTGCCATGGGCAAGGCGGCCATCACCCACTTCGAAGAGGGTTTCGGTCTGTCGGAGATCGCCGGTCGACTGGTCGAGGTCCGCGACGCCGCCATCGAGCGCATCAGAACCGATCGCCGCACGCTCAAGAGCACGGCGTCCGAGCTTGCCGAGGCGCGTCACCCCCTCGAGGCCGACGAGCACAGTGGGCCCTGAGCTCTGGCAGCGTGTCGAGACGCTGCTTGCGTGCGTCGAGCGCCCAGTTCGCTACATCGATAGTGAATGGGGCGCACGCCGTGTCACCGACACCGAGCACCGCTCGGTCCTGCTCTACCCGGATACCTACGAGGTAGGGCAGGCCAATCAGGGCCTGGCGATTCTCTACGATCGCCTGAACTCGACGGAGGGCCTCTCTGCCGAGCGCGCGTACATTCCGTGGGTCGACATGGCCGCACGGATGCGCGCGGCGGAGGTGCCGCTTTTCTCGCTGGAATCCTGCTCGCCGGTGGCCGGGTTCGACCTGTTCGGCATCACCTTGCCCTACGAACTCACCTACACCAACGTGCTCGAAGCCCTTGACCTGGCCGGAATCCCGCTCAATGCCGCCGACCGCAGTGAGGGTCACCCGCTCGTCGTGGGTGGCGGGCCGTGCGCGTACAACCCCGAGCCGGTGGCGCGTTTCTTCGACGCTATCCTGATCGGCGAGGGCGAGGACGCAGTTGTCGACATCGCCAGAGCACACCTGGAAGCGAAGCGTTCGGGAGCCTCGCGGGATGAGGTGCTCGAACGCTTCGCCGGGTTGCCGGGTGTGTACGTTCCCCAGTTCTATCGTTCCGCCGCGGGCGGGGGAGTCGAACCCGTGGGAACGGCGCCTTCCCTGGTGACGAAGCGGGCCCTCGGCGACCTCGGCGAACATCGGCCGCCGGTGTGCCCGGTCGTGCCGTACATGGATGTCGTTCACGACCGCTTCACCGTGGAGGTGCTGCGTGGATGCACGCGGGGATGCCGATTCTGCCAGGCTGGGATGGTCTACCGGCCCGTGAGGGAGCGCACTGCTGATGACATCATCCGCGACGTCATGGAGGGCCTGCGGTGCACCGGCCACGATGAGGTGTCCCTGACGTCGCTCTCGACGACGGATCACAGTCAGCTCGAGGAGGTGCTGAGGCGCCTCACTAGCAGGCTCGAGGGAACAGGGGTCACGATCTCTCTTCCGAGCCTGCGCGTCGACGCGTTCAGCGTGTCGATGGCGCGACTCGCCTCGGGCGGACGCAAGTCGGGCCTCACCTTCGCCCCCGAGGCGGGAACGCAGCGATTGAGGGACGTCATCAACAAGAACGTGTCCGAGGACGACCTCATCGAGACGGTCTCCCGCGCATTTGCCGCCGGGTGGAGGCGGGTGAAGCTCTACTTCATGATCGGGTTGCCGACCGAGACCGACGAGGACATCGTGGGCATCGGCGACCTGGTGACCCGCGTGCAGCGGGCCGCACGCGGGGCCGCTCCCGCCTCGGATCGCGGATCGGTTCGAATCAGCGTGTCGGTCTCGACGTTTGTTCCGAAGGCGCACACGCCGTTCCAGTGGGAGGGCCAGGTGCCGGTGGAGGATATCTTCCGCCGGCAGGAGGTCCTGCGCTCGGCGATGCCCCGCAAGGGTATCGACCTCTCGTGGCACGACGCGGAGGTCTCCTTCCTGGAAGGGGTCATTGCCCGGGGTGGCCGTGAGGTTTCGGAGGCGATCGAGCACGCGTGGCGCGCGGGTGCGCGCTTCGATGCATGGAGCGAGCGCTTCGATCTTGCCACATGGCGCGAGGCGTTCGTCTCGGCGGGCCTGGATGCCGACGCGATCGCTTCGCAGTCCTACGAGCGTGACGAGCGGCTTCCGTGGAGGCATATCTCGTCGGGTGTCTCCGAGCGGTACCTCTGGCTCGAGCGTGAGCGGGCCGTCGCGGGCGTAACCACCGTTGACTGTAGCTTCGACGGCTGCACGGGGTGTGACGCCTGCGGGACGCTCGGTGTCGACATCGTACTGGGAGGTGAGTCGCGTGGCCGCCGGTGAGTTCCGGTTGAGGGTCTGCTACGCGAAGGCCGGCCGGGCGCGGTTCCTGTCGCACCTAGAGGTGATGCGCGCGCTCGAGCGCTCGGCACGCAGGGCGGCTTTGCCGTATGCTGTCACGAAAGGTTTCAGCCCGCGCATGAAGGCAGCGTTCGGGCCAGCGCTTCCGGTAGGGACTGCAGGCGAGCGGGAGTACTTCGACGTGTGGCTCACACAACCCGTGCCCGCGCCTGAAGCGCTTGAGCGCCTGGGAAGCGCGACACCGCCCGACCTTCGGGTGGCCGAGGCCCGGTACGTGCACGAGAAGGGACCGTCGCTCACGGCCGCTGCGACGGTAGCCCGGTACGAGGTAGCGGTCGGAGGGGAGGGCGTGACTGCCGAGCTGATTGAAAAGGCGCTCGTCACTGTGGTAGGTGAAGGACGTCTCGAGGTGGAGCACAAAGGCAAGATCAAGGTTTTCGACCTGGCGCGCAGCCTCCCGGAAGAGGCACGCGTGAGGTCGTGCGGGCCGCCAGTCATTCTCGAGGTCACTACCCGGATGGGTCAGGAGGGCTCGCTGCGACCGGATGTGCTTCTCACCGAGGCCCTCTCGCGCGTTCCCTGTGACGGTGCCGTCGTATCGGTGACGCGCACGGACATCCTGATAGAGGAGGAGGGTGTTCTGCGGCGTCCCCTGTGACGGGAGACCGTTGTGACAGAGGTACAACGCGAGATGCTCATCTCGCATGATAGCAATGAGACCCGGGTCGCTTTGCTCGAAAACGACGAGCTGGTCGAGCTCTACGTTGAGAGGCCGAAGCGCTCGGTAGTGGGAAACGTCTACCTTGGCAAGGTCAAAGACGTCCTTCCCGGTATGCAGGCCGCGTTCGTTGACGTCGGCCTGGACAAAAACGCGTTCCTCTATGTCGACGAGATCGTCGGTCCCGGGCAGTCCGAACCCGGCTCACGACGGGACGTCGCGTCGCTGCTCAAACCCGGCGAGCAGGTGCTCGTCCAGGTGCTCAAGGACCCCATGGGAACCAAGGGGGCGCGCGTCACTACCGACATCACCCTGCCGGGCCGTTTTGTAGTGCTGCTGCCCTTCTCGAGCTCGGTGGGTGTGTCGCGCAAGCTGCCCGAAGAGGACCGAGACCGTCTGCATACGGTCATCGAGGAGAACGTCCCACCCGGCGTGGGCGCTATCGTCCGCACTGTTGCGCAAGGGGTCACGGACAAGGAGATCGCCGCCGATCTCGAGTTTCTGTTGCGGCTGTGGAAACGGGTGAGTCACCAGGCTGAGGAGGCGCTGGCTCCCGAGGTCGTCTATACCGAGATGGATCTGGCTCTCCGCCTTGTGCGCGATGTGTTCTCCGATGGGTTCAAGCGGCTCGTCGTCGATGACAAGGTGACGTACGCCAAAGTCGTGTCCTTCCTCAAGAAGACATCACCCGAGCTCGTGAAACGCGTGAATCACTTCCGGGAGCGGGGGGCCCTGTTCGACGCATACGGGCTGATGCCGGTCATCGAGTCAGCGATGCGCCGGGTGGTGGAGCTCCCATCAGGGGGGCACATCGCCATCGATCGTACCGAAGCTCTTACCGTCGTCGACGTAAACAGCGGCAGGTACGTCGGGCGGAAGAACCTAGAGGACACCATCTTGAGGATTAATCTCGAGGCCGCCGAGGAGGTTGCACGTCAGCTGCGCCTGAGGGACATCGGCGGAATCATCGTCATCGACTTCATCGACATGGAGCAGGTAGCAAACCGTGCGGCGGTGATGAGACGCTTGGATGCCGCTCTCGAGCGGGACCGGACCAAGACGCGTGTGCTCGAGATGTCGCGACTCGGCCTGGTCGAGATGACGCGCAAGAACGTGACTGATGGGCTGTTCGGTGTGATGACGGAGATGTGTCCCCGCTGTGACGGCCAGGGGCGGGTCCTCTCTGCGGCCACCCGCCGCATAGCGGTGGAGAGGCGCTTGCGAGAGCTGCTGCTCAGCGGAAGCTCATCGGCGTTCCTCTTCGGGGTCCACCCGGAGACATACGACCTGCTCATGTCTCCGGGAGTCAATGTCGTTGCGGGACTCAAGTCGGAGATGCGCAAACAGGTGTCGATTGTTCCTGACGTGGAGTGCGGGCCGCTGGAGGTCAGGGTTCTGATCGAGGGCAAGACCGGATTCCTCAAGCGCAGTCTTGACAGCTTGAGACGGCGTTGACGCTGCTAGGGCCCTCTGCTAGCATAACCTTTCGCGCATGAAAGCGAGTGAGAGGTTCAAAGATGTACGCTGTGGTAGCAACCGGCGGTAAGCAACTCAAGGTCGAGAAGGGCACGGAGGCCGTCGTAGAGCGTCTTGCGGCCGAGGTCGGCCAGACCGTGACCTTCGACGTCCTGTTCGTAGCCGATGGCGAAGATATCGTCGTCGACTTGGATGCGCTTGCCACCGCCATCGTCACCGCCGAGGTCCTCGAGCACTTCCGGGGCGAGAAGGCGGTCGTGTTCAAGTTCAAGAAGCGCAAGGGCTACAAGCGCCTCAAAGGCCATCGCCAGGAGCAGACGCGGGTGCGGGTGACGGATGTCGCTCTCGGCACCGGCAAGCCTGCTGCTAGGAAGGCGACGAAGGCCGAGGCTCCCGGGCCCAAGGCCGAGAAGAAGGCCAAAGCGTCGGCAGCTGATGAGGCCGTTACGGTAGCCGAGGCCGCTGCAGCCCAGTGTGAAGCAGTCAAGAACGATGGCGAGCGCTGTGGCAACAAGGCCAAGGAAGGCTCGAAGTACTGCGGCGTCCACGCCAAGAAGTACGAGGGCTAGCAGTATAGGAGAGCGTCCCGGCGCATGTCCGCGGACGGATGCACGAAAGCAGGTAGATAGAGATGGCTCACAAGAAAGGCCTCGGCTCCACAAAGAACGGGCGCGACTCCAAGGCCAAGCGCCTCGGCGTCAAGCGCTTCGGTGGCCAGGAGGTCACCTCCGGTTCAATCCTCGTTCGCCAGCGCGGGACGCATTTCCACGTCGGCGATAACGTCGGTCGTGGCAGTGACGACACGCTCTTTGCGAAGGTCGACGGCGTCGTCGAGTTCACCAAGGGCCTGAAGCGCCGCGTTCACGTACGACCATTCGAGAGCTAGGCAGCACCCACAGAGCCCGCGCCGAGCGATGCGATATGCGCACACGAGCCCCCCGCTCCCTCGCGAGCAGGGGGCTCGTCCCGTATCATCGAAACTGCGCAGAGGCATACCGACACAGAGGATCCGGCATGTTCGTTGATGAAGCCAAGATATTCGTGAAGGCCGGTGATGGCGGAGGTGGATGCACATCTTTCCGTCGTGAGGCCCACGTGCCCAAGGGTGGTCCCGACGGCGGGGACGGCGGGCGCGGGGGTGATGTCGTCCTCGAGGCAGACGCGACGGTCTCCAACCTGCTCGACTATCACTACCGCCGCCACTTCAAGGCGACCCGCGGGATCCACGGCAAAGGATCCGTCTGTCATGGCGCGTCCGGCGAGGATCGCGTGCTCAAGGTGCCATTCGGCACGGTCGTGCGTGATGCCGAGAGCGGCGAGGTGCTCGCGGATCTCACGCATCACGGTCAGAGACTCGTAGTGGCCCGCGGTGGCCGTGGGGGCAGGGGCAACATACACTTCGTGACCCCCACCCGCCGTGCGCCGGCGTTCTCCGAGCTCGGCGAGCCTGCCGAGGAGCGGTGGATCACCCTTGAGATGAAGCTTATGGCCGATGTCGCGCTCGTGGGAATGCCGAACGTCGGCAAATCCTCTCTCATAGCACGGATGAGCGCTGCCCGGCCTAAGATCGGCGACTACCCATTCACGACGATTGTGCCGAACCTGGGCGTCGCCAAGGCGGGGGAGCACTCTTTTGTCCTTGCCGATGTGCCCGGTCTCATCGAGGGGGCCCACGAAGGGGTTGGCCTCGGCCACGCATTCCTGCGGCACATCGAGCGGACCGCGCTGATACTGCACGTCGTCGACTTGTCGGGCGGGTGGGAAGGGCGCGACCCGGTCGACGACATCACAGTCATCGATCGCGAGCTCGTGTTGCACGCCGAGGAGCTGGCGGTGCGTCCGCGAGTCCTCGTCGGCAACAAGTGCGATGTCGATGGCGCGTCTGAGGCATCGGTGGCGGTTGCATCCTACGCGGCGCAGCATAAGGTGCCGTACTTCGAGGTGTCGGCCGTAACAGGCCAGGGCCTCGACGTTCTATTGTTTACGGTCGGCGAGCAGGTCCACCGGCTGCGGCAGGAGGTCGCACGGGCCAAGGCGGTCGAGCGTGTGTACACCGCAGGGCCCGCACGCGACCGCACCTTCCGGGTAGTGCGCACCGGAGCACACAACTTTCGGGTAAAGGGCGAGGGTGTCGAGCGCATGGTGATCATGACCGAAATCGACAACGAAGAGGCGGTTGCGTACCTCCAGAAACGCCTGGTCAAAGCTGGCGTCGAGAAGGCTCTCGAGGAGGCGGGCGCTGTCGACGGCGACGAGATCGCCATCGCGGGCGCCACCTTCGAGTTCTCGGGCGCGCTGGCTGCTGATCCCGAAGTGCCGTTCGTGGAGGACGAGCCGGAAGACGTCGGGGAGGGGCTGTAGATGGACGCCATCCGCAGAGTGGTCATCAAGGTGGGCAGTTCCACGCTCGCTCCTGAAGGTGAAGGAGTCGACCGGGCATACGCCGATGCGCTTCTCGAGCAGGTCGCCGAGGTGCGCAACCGGGGAGTCCACGTGGTGCTGGTCACGTCGGGTGCCATCGCTGCGGGCATGCAGGCTCTCGGGATACACACCCGACCTGCCGACATGCCGTCCCTACAGGCCTCCGCGGCCGTGGGTCAGGTTCAGGTGCTCGGGATGTACGCGGCGCTGGCGGCCGCTCGCGGCATCGCGGTCGGTCAGGTCCTGCTGACCCGCCACGATACGGCGCACCGTCAGGCTTACCTTCACGCCCGGGACACGCTCGAGCGGCTCCTGGCACTCGGCGTCATGCCGGTCGTAAACGAGAACGATACTGTTGCGGTGGACGAGATCCGCTTCGGTGATAACGACACGCTCGCCGCCCTGGTGGCGACCATGGTCCGTGCAGACCTGGTCGTGCTCCTTACCGACATCGAGGGGCTCTACGACGCCGACCCGCGACTTAGCGCCGAGGCGCAGCTGGTCGAGCACGTCGAGGAGCTCACCGACCAGATGATGAGTGCCGCCAGCGGTACGGGCTCTGGCGTGGGCTCGGGCGGTATGGCGACGAAAGTCGAGGCGGCCAGAGTGCTTATGCGCGCGGGTATCCCGATGGTGGTGTGCGACGGTCGCAGGCCCGGCGTCGTGCCGGACGCGGTCGAAGGTAAGCCGGTGGGGACGTTTTTTGCGGGCGGAGCAGCAGGTTTGGGCGCCCGGAAGCTCTGGATCGCGCTCGGGGGAACTCCGAAGGGCGAAGTAGTCATCGACGAAGGTGCCAAGGCGGCGCTGTGCGACCGTGGCAAGAGTCTGTTGCCCGCAGGCGTGGTATCGGTTTCAGGAACGTTCGCGCCTGGCGATGCGATAGTATTGAAAGACGCCTCGGGCGTGGTGGTGGCCCGGGGACTGACTGCTCTATCCTCGGACGATCTCGAGGTGGTACGGGGGATGCAGTCCGCTCGGATCGCCGAGGTCCTCCCGGCCGCGGCGGGCAAGACGGTTGTCCACCGTGATCACCTGGTGATTCTGTAGGGCACAGCGGTGTTCGTGACCCGGACTCGAGAAGGGTTCTCCGGGTAAGAGAAGGGGTCGGCATGTCGGAAGTGATGAACCTTGCAGTACGGGCGCGCCGTGCAGCGGGCCGTCTGGGCGTGACATCCAGTGCCGAGCGTGACGGCGCACTCATGGCTATGGCGGCCGGTGTGCGCGAGCGGAGCGGCGAGATCCTGGACGCGAACGCGCGGGACATGAAGGCCGCCCGGGCCGGTGGCACTCCGCCTTCGCTGCTTGACCGGCTGGCGCTCGACCCAAAGCGGCTCGAGGCCATAGCCCAGGCCCTCGAGGCCCTTGCATCGTTGCCCGACCCCATCGGTGAGATCGTAGAGGGGCACACGCTGCCCAACGGGATCCGCCTCAGCAAGGTGCGCGTCCCGCTCGGCGTGGTGGCTATCATCTACGAGGCCCGGCCCAACGTGACAGCCGACGCGGCCGGGCTCTGCCTGAAGACGGGCAACGCCGTGATCATGCGCGGCGGGTCGCTTGCCGCAGAGTCGAATATGGCGCTGACACGCGTGCTCGCAGCTGCCGCTGAGGCAGCAGGCATGCCCGGGGGATGCATCCAAAGCGTCGAGTCTACGAACCGCGAGGCCGCCGAAGAGCTCATGGGCCTTCACGGCCACATCGACGTCCTTATCCCGCGGGGCGGTGTGGGCCTGATCCGCAGCGTCGTCGAGAATGCGAAGGTTCCCGTCATTGAGACCGGCGTGGGCAACTGCCATGTCTATCTCCACGAAGGCGCGGACCTTGAGATGGCTCGCCAGATCGTGGTGAACGCGAAGTGTCAGCGCCCGGGGGTCTGCAACGCGGTCGAGAGCCTGCTCGTCGATGCGGCTGTGTACGAGCAGATACTGCCGCCCATACTCGGCGAGTTGGAGGCGAACGGTGTGGTCATAGTAGGAGATGAGCGCGTCGCCTCCCTTGGAGCGGTGCAGAGCGTGGAGCCCGCCACGGAGGAGGACTGGGCTACCGAGTACCTCGATCTCAAGATATCGGTAAAGGTCGTCGCCGGGCTCGACGAGGCGATCGAGCACATCAATACGTACGGTTCGAAGCACTCGGAGGCCATTGTGACGGCGGACTACGCGGCGGCCCAGCGCTTCGTTGGCGAGGTCGATGCTGCGGCGGTGTACGTTAACGCCTCGACGCGCTTCACTGATGGCGGGGAGTTCGGTCTCGGTGCGGAGATCGGCATCTCGACGCAGAAGCTTCATGCGCGCGGGCCGATGGGCCTCTCTGCGCTGACGTCGTCGAAGTTCATCCTAATGGGGAATGGGCAGATCCGGGAGTGAGAGCCACGACGCGCCTCGGCATCATGGGTGGGACCTTCGACCCCATCCACTTCGGACACCTCGTCACCGCTGAGGAGGCCCTGGTCCAGTTCAACCTGGACCGGGTCATCGTCATGCCTGCCGGGCGTCCCGCCCGCAAGACCGACGTCGAGGTGACGCCCGCGGAGCACCGCTATCTTATGACGGTCATCGCGACCGCCGCGAATCCTGATTTCGAGGTATCGCGCATGGAAATCGACCGGCCTGGCGTCACCTACACGGTGGACACACTCAATGCCCTTCGCGACGTTCATGGTCCCCACGCCGAGCTCTTCTTCATAACCGGAGCGGATGCGGTGTGGGAGATCGTCATGTGGAAGGACGCGGAGCGGTTCCGCGGGCTTGCGACCTTCATTGCCGCTACGCGCCCCGGATACGACCTGGAGGCCGCACAGCAGGTGCACTCGGAGGAGCTTTCCCGCATCGACATACACTTCATCGAGGTCCCCGCGCTCGCCATCTCCTCGACGGACATCCGCCGGCGCGTCGCCGAGCGGCGCCCCATCCGCTATCTGATGCCCGAGGCGGTAGCCGCCTATATCCAGAAGTACGGGCTGTACCGGGAGGCTCGGCAGTCATGACAGTGAACGCCGCCGAAGCTCGCGCGGCGCTCGCGACTCGGCTCGGTGAGCGCGGGTACGCCCATAGCATCGCGGTGGCGGAGACTGCGGTGCGTCTGGCCGAGGTCTACGGGGTCGACCGGGACGAGGCGTATCTCGCCGGACTGCTTCACGACTGGTCCCGAGATGAAAATGCCGCTTCCCTGCGTGACGAGGCCATCCGGCTTGGCGTCGACGTGACCACGGTGGACGAAACCGTGCCCTACCTCCTCCACGCGAGGACGGGGGCCGCGGCGCTGAGGGAGCGGTTCCCTGCGCTGCCCGAGCGGGTCATCGAGGCCGTCGAGCGTCATACCTTTGGCGCGGCCGGGATGACCGGCCTCGACCAGGTGATCTACCTCGCGGATGCCCTCGAACCTGGCAAGGACGCTCCTGCCGCCAACGAGCTCCGGCATGAGGTTGGCCGCATTCCGCTCGGCGAACTATACGCGCGGGCGTACGCTGCCTCGCTCGAGCACCTCGTACGTGGGCGCCGCCGGATCCATCCAGCGACCGTCGAGGCGTGGAACAGCATTGTCGAGGAGCACGTGTGATTGCCCGCAGCAAGGGAGATTCGACCTCGCCGCCCGAGATGCCTACCGGGTGGCGCAGCTCGCGCCGTGGGTCACGGGTGCGTAGGGACGCCGAGCGTGCGATTCGCGCTCACGAGCAACGAGAGCGCGTGTCCGGTGCGCTGGACACCGTGCGCTGGACGGCCCGCAACGGGTTCTATCTCACCCTCATGGGAGCCGGAGCGATCGTACTGATAGTCCTGCTGGTCTGGGGTGCCGCAGTCGCCATCAACGGCATGGCACGGTGGAACGCCAAGCGGCTTGCGGTGCAGGAGGCGTCTCCCGAGGCTCAGGCCGAGAAGGCCCGCGACAATCTGCTCGTCATAGGCGTGACCGAGGGCAGGGCGACGGGATTCCTCGCCATGCGTGTGGTGTCGGACCAGCAGCAAGTGTTCGGTATCGCTATTCCGGACGGGGCGTTCATCGAGGTTCCTGGTCAGGGTTTCGAGCGGGTCGGTGACAGCTACGTCACGGGGGCAGACACCTCGCTTGCGGCCGTCACCAACTTCTTTACCGTACCATTCACGGGGTATGCCGTGGTGGACTCCGAGGTCTATCAGAACGCGCTTACACAGCAGTCCGTGGCCGGGTTGCTCGACGTCGCTTTGGACACGAACCTTTCTGGCGAGGAGCTCAAGCGGTGGAAGGACTTTCTCTCCGAGGTGCTTTCCGACAACGTGGCGCTGGTACCAATGCCGGTCAAGCCGGTCAATGTCGGCTCGCAGACGTATTTTGAGCCGCAGCGCGACGAGATAGCCGACCTCGTGGCTTCCTGGTGGGGAGTGACCATCGACACCGAGGATTCCACGGTGCGCGTGATCGTTTACAACGGCTCCGGCGAGCCGGGTGTAGCAGGCCAGGCCGCGCAGGCGCTCATCAGAGGCGGCTTCAGGGTCGTTGACACCAAGAATGCAGATAGCTTCGACTACGAGGTGACCCAGATCGTCATGCAACGGGGCGGCCTCCAGAGCGGGGAGCGTGTTCGCGAGGTCCTCGGTGTTGGCGAGGTGGTCTCGCAGCCTGCTGACCAGGAGGTCGCCGACATCATCATCATCATCGGATCGGATTTTGAGCCGCCGACGCCGGAAACGGCTCCGTAGGTCACGTCGAGACAGAAAGCAGGGGAGAGCACTGGATTCACGGGACTACGCGAGGCTTGCAGCCGAGGCGGCATCGGAGAAGAAGGCGGAGGACATCGTCGCGATAGACGTCGGTGAACTCCTCGTGGTGACCGACTACTTCGTGATCTGTACCGGGCGCAACGACCGCCAGGTGCGAACGATTGCCGAAGAGGTGGAGTTCAAGCTCAAGCAGGCAGGACTGCCCGCCATCGGTGTCGAGGGCGCAGAGGAGGGCACGTGGGTGCTGATTGATTTCGTTGATGTCGTCGTCCACGTATTCCAGCCTGAGGAGCGAGACTTCTATCGCCTGGAGAAGCTGTGGGGAGATGCGCCGAGACTCGGCCTGCCCGAGGAGGTCACGGGCAGTGCAGAACGACTCGCCGGGGCAGACACACCCGACGTTGACGCCTATCACTCCGGGACCGCTGTACCGTGACATCACGGGCGACGCGCCTGTGGGTCACTGCCGCTCTGATTGGGATCGCGGCGGTCTGGGGCGGAACGTTTGTGCTGGTCAAGGATGCGGTCGAACGCTATCCCCTCTACGGGTTCCTGGGCCTGCGCTTCACCATCGCGGTTATCGCATTCATGCTGCTCTTTCCCCGCTCGTTCGCGCGTTTCGCCTCCGGTACGCTGCAGGTGGGTGTACTGGCAGGCGCGCTACTGACTGCCGGCTACGTCTTCCAGACATGGGGACTGCAGGGCACCACGGCGAGCAAAGCGGCGTTCATCACGGGTATGTTCGTCGTCATCACGCCGCTCATGCAGGCAGTCGTGCTGCGCCATCCACCCCGGAAACTGACACTGTTCGGAGTAGTGCTGGCGGTGGCGGGGCTGTGGCTGCTCTCCGGTGCCTCAGCAGACG
Source organism: Coriobacteriia bacterium (assembly GCA_014859265.1). Lineage (GTDB taxonomy): Bacteria > Actinomycetota > Coriobacteriia > Anaerosomatales > SLCP01 > SKKZ01. Next base: position 3,426 of record JACUUN010000250.1, on the reverse strand, counting down.
GTTGGACGCAGGGAGACACGCGTGTGTTGCTGTGTGCGGTCGCTTATGCGGCTCACATGATTGTTCTTGGAAGCCTGGGAACGCGTCACGACGTCGGAGCCCTCACGCTCACTCAACTCGCGGTCGTTGCGGTCGTCTGTGCGGCTATCTCACTGATGGTAGAACAGCCCGGCCTGCCGAAGGACGGGTCGGTCTGGTTCGCACTCTTGCTCACCGGTGTCCTCGCCTCGGCGGTCGCGTTCGCTGTGCAAACATACGCGCAACGACATATCTCGCCGACGAAGACAGCGCTCGTTCTGGTGACGGAGCCCGCCTTCGGCGGCTTCTTTGGCTGGCTCGCCGGTGACTACTTCGGTATCGGGGGTCTTGCAGGAAGCGCGCTTATCCTCGGCGGAATGGTCCTCGCGGAGCTGGTGGGTGTCCGGGAGGGCGGCGCACGGGTTGTCCACGAGCTTTCGCTTGAGGGTATGCCGGTACCGTTGGTAGAGCCCGAGGAAACACAGCCATAGGCGCGCCGGCCAGCCGGTCAACAACGGCTGCTCAGGGTCGCGGGCCGGGGCCCATGGGAGACGGTTGACCGGCGCGGAACGCCTGATATACTAACCCCTGCCGCTCACGCGGACCCAGATGTGGGGCCATAGCTCAGCTGGGAGAGCGCATGGCTGGCAGCCATGAGGTCAGGGGTTCGATCCCCCTTGGCTCCACCAGACGAAACCTCGACGTCCGTCGCACATCTGGCGGGCGTTGTGCTTTGCCCCACACCACGGCTTCAGGTTCCGAACCGGTGCGCTTCCCGCTATCATGCGGAAGACGCACCTGAACCCTTCTGCCTGGAGGCCCACGTGAGCCGTAGGTACGATCCGCACGCCATAGAGCCCAAGTGGCAGGACGCCTGGGAGCGTGACAGCCTCTACTCGGTGACCGAGGATGCGACGAAGCCCACGTACTACCTCCTCGAGATGTTCCCGTATCCGAGCGGCGACATCCACATGGGTCACGTCCGAAACTACACCATCGGCGACGTGGTCGCCCGTCACCTCACTATGCGCGGCCACCAGGTGCTGCACCCCATCGGCTGGGACGCATTCGGGCTTCCCGCCGAGAACGCCGCGATCAAGAGCAACACACATCCGGCCGAGTGGACCTACGCCAACATCGAGACGCAGAAGGCTTCGTTCAAGCGGATGGGTTTCAGCTACGACTGGGACCGCACCGTCGTCACCTGCGACGAGGGCTACTACCGGTGGGGCCAGTGGATCTTCCTGAAGTTCTGGGAACGCGGGCTCGTCGAGCGCAAGAGTAGTCCGGTCAACTGGTGCCCCAGCTGCAAGACCGTTCTCGCCAACGAGCAGGTGCTCGGCGACGGCGTGTGTTGGCGGTGCAAGAGCGCTGTCGAAAAGCGTGAGCTCGAACAGTGGTACTTCAAGATAACCGAGTACGCCGACGAGCTGCTCAACGATCTGGAGACGCTGCCCGGCTGGCCCGAGCGGGTCAAGGCGATGCAGGCCAACTGGATAGGCCGTTCCGAAGGCGCCGAGGTGGACTTCACGCTCTGCGATGCCGACGGTGAACCGACCGACACCACCATCACGGTGTTCACTACGCGGCCGGACACGCTGTTCGGCTGCACGTTCTTCCTGCTGGCGCCGGAGCATCCGCTCGTTGGCGAGCTCGTCTACGGGACCGAGTACGCCGCACCTGTGCTCAAGGTCGTCGAAGCTGCCGCCAAAGAGACGGCCGTCGAGCGGGCCATGGGTGAGCGTGAGAAGCGCGGTGCGTTCACCGGGCGCTACGTGGTCAATCCTGTCAACGGCGAGAAGGTCCCGGTGTGGGTCGCGGACTATGTGCTGATGGAGTACGGAACCGGTGCGGTGATGGCCGTTCCCTGCGGGGACCAGCGCGACTTCGAGTTCGCGCGCACGTACGGACTACCGATTCCGCCAGTGGTGCTGCCCGAGGACGATCCCGCCCTCGAGACGCTTCGCGAGGTCCGCGACCGCCAGTTCGATAACGTGACGTGGGAGTGCGCGTACGACGGTCCCGGCATCATGGTGCAGTCTGGTGCGTTCACCGGCATGCCGACCGGTAAGGGTGGTGCCGGGGTACAGGCGGTCACGAGGTGGCTCGAGGATCGGGGCACGGGCCGGTTCTCGATCAACTTTCGCCTGCGGGACTGGCTCATCAGCCGACAGCGCTACTGGGGCAACCCCATACCTGCCGTCCACTGTCCTGCGTGCGGCCTCGTCCCCGTCCCTGAGACGGAGCTGCCGGTCCGGTTGCCCCGTAGCGTCGACATCACCAAGGGCGAGACGCTCGCCGACCACCCGGAGTTCTACACGACGACCTGCCCGTCGTGCTCCGGTCCCGCCAGACGCGAGACCGACACGATGGACACCTTCACCTGTTCCTCCTGGTACTACCTGCGTTACTGCGACGCGCGCAACGACGAGGCCATCTGGGAATTCGAGAAGGCTGCGTACTGGATGCCGGTCGACCAATACATCGGCGGTATCGAACACGCGATCCTCCACCTGCTCTACTCGCGCTTCTTCACCAAGGTGTTCCGGGACATGGGACTCGTCACCTTCGGCGAACCGTTCACGAACCTTCTCACCCAGGGGATGGTGAAGAAGGACGGCGAGGTGATGAGCAAGTCCAAGGGCAACGTCGTGGCGCCGGAGGACATGATCGCCGAATTCGGCGCGGACGCACTGCGCGCCTACGTCCTCTTCATGGCGCCACCGGACAAGGACCTGGAGTGGTCCTACGACGGCCTCGAGGGGATGTTCCGCTGGTTGGGTCGCGTGTGGCGTCTCGTTGCTGAGGTGGGTAAAGAGACCGCGGGTGGCTGCGGGATCGCGGCATCGGGTGACCCAGCGACCAAGAACCTCCGCCGCGAGACGCACCGGGTCATCGGCAAGGTCTCCGACGATATCGGTCGCTTCCAGCTCAACACCTCGATCGCCGCGATGATGGAGCTCACGAACGCGGCGTACGACTACCGCAAGGCTGTCCGCGACGGCGCACGCGACCTCGCGCTCACGCGGGAAGTCGCCGAGACCTTAACGCTCCTGCTCGCGCCATATGTTCCACACATGGCCGAGGAGCTCTGGAGCGAGGTGCTCGGGCATCAGGGCTCCGTGCATCGCCAGGCGTGGCCCGCCTACGATGCTTCGGCCGCCGCTGCCGAGGAGGTTGAGATGGCTGTCCAGGTGAACGGCAAGGTCCGGGGTCGCATCACCGTGGCGGCCGACCTTGCAGAGGAGGCCATCATGGCGGCAGCATTCACGGCCGTTGCATCGCATCTCGAAGGAAAGGAAGTGGTTAAGGCGGTTGTCGTGGCGGGCAAGCTCGTGAGCGTGGTCGTCAAGTAAGGAAGCGTTCAGACGTGGTTGTGCCCTGTCTGGTGTGATAGGGCCGTCCGAT